>CATJPU010000249.1 GCA_949742505.1 uncultured Lachnospiraceae bacterium
TGACTCCATCCATTCCATGAAATAACGCTTCTACGGTTCCTTTGAAATTATTCTCTGCCATCTTATGATTCCTCCTGTATTATAACTTAAATTTTCTTACATCCTTAATCGTTTGGCGCACGTTTCTGTCAAGCAGCAGCTTCACAGCCATCAAAACCAGATGTCTTACATAGATTCTGCCCTTCACACAGAGCCTTCCCTCCAGTACCTTCTCCTGAAAATCCGGCGTAATCTGAACCTGATCTCCAAGAAATGGATACAGGATACCAAAACCTGCCAGAACCTTTCCAGTAAGAGACGGGTCCTCAAAGCCGTAATGAATATCTGCCTGAAGCACCTTAGGCGACAGACGTCCAAGCAACTTGAAAATCTCCTTCTTTCCCCGCACAAGGGCATTCTTATGTGCCGCATCTGTAATAAAAGCTGTCAGCTTGTCTTTCTTTTCCGTTGTTTCCTCTATTCTATCATACAATTTCTGAATTGTACATTTGAACTTGTCTGCAGCCTGTCTGATTTTGCGGATAAATCCCTGGAGCTTTTCTGTTATCTTACCAGAGAGCGATAACTTCTCTGGCCTGTCGTCAGCAGATTCTTCACGCCCTTCTTGCTCTTCTTCATAGCCTTTCGGAACATCTTCTCTAACTTCTTCCGGTAATCCGGATTCTTCCTCAGAAACCGGCTCACGTTCTTTGCGTCTTTGCGAAGCTTCCGAAACTGTTTTCTGACCTTCCTGGCGCTCGTTAAGTTCTGTCCCGCCGCTAACATCTTCTTCAGCTTTCTTTTCTCCCAGAGCGCTTTGATTCTCTCCATCTCTAACAGCTTCTTCCCTGCCTTCGCTCCGCTCTTCTCCAGTTTCTTCAGATTCTTCAAACTCTTCTTTCCCATATTCGTTAACTTCTTCATCTTCTTTCTTTTCCTCTTCCTGAATAGATTCTGATCTAATGCCTATTCTTTTCCAGGCAATCTTTATATAAATATCCGGCGATTTATTCCTGACGTCCGCCACTGCTCTTACGAGTCCGAACAGCCAGCTTACCTGTCCATGAGCCCGGATATCCTTAAGCGTTCCTTTGCTTTCGGCTTCTCCTTTATAGCAGACAGGAACGAACAGGACAATACAGACCAGTAACACCAGTATTCCCAATATTACCGCCAGTATGATACCGGCTATCTTTAAAATCATTAACAAAATATGTAGCATATCAGCCTTCCTGTTCCTTCATGAGAATATATTTCCGAATATCCAGTCCCTTTGTCTTATCATACACCTCCTGAGATATTTTTTCCACAAATTCCAGCGCATTTTCATAACTGTCTGCAATCCCCACCACAAACAGACCTTCCTTCGGATAATCCGGCTGCAGAAGGTAGGCGGCGTTTAATATCTCAAGCTGATTCTTTTCATTACGGGGAAGAAGAATCAGATGGATTCCCGGCCGGAACCGATTCCTCTCCAGCCGGTCTATCACCTTGTCTCTTTTTTTCTCAAGTCTTTCTGACAGATACAGATGTCTATAGTATTCCATCATACACCTCTTTATAATCATGCTAATAATAATAACTGTCAAATACTTCCTTCGCCACATCGACCGCCTTCCGGCCGCCGTCAGATTCCTCCACAATTACGCTAATCACCAGCTCGGGATTGTCAATATTCGTAAATCCTACAAACCAGGAATGATTCTTATCGGAAGATTCCATACTGTATTCCGCCGTTCCAGTCTTTCCGGCAGCCGTATAACTCTGTCCGCTTAACACCGACGCCGTTCCGTAATTTACCACATCCGACATATACGCCTTTAACTGGGCGGCCTCGTCCAGAGTCATCAAATCCGCGTATTTCTCCGGCGTAGTCTCCGATACGATTGTCCCTGTATAATTCGTAACAGAGTCAATCAGATACGGACGCATCAGATAACCGCCGTTTGCAATAGCTGCCGTAATCAGCGCCATCTGATAAGGGCTAACCTGCGTCTTTCCCTGCCCCATCGCCGTCATCATCTTATCCGCCATCGAATCATTCTTCTCCAGCCGGAAACTGCTCTTTCCAGTGGCAAAATCCCCCGGAAGCTTCGAGCCAATCAGAAGCTCCTTTGCCGTATTCTGATATCCTGCCACATCCAGATTCATGCCGATATTGCAAAATGATGCGTTGCAGGAATTTGCGAAGGACCCTGCAAGGTCTTCCAATCCATGGATATTATGCCCCGCGCAGGGTATGACGGTATCCTCATAACTAATCTCGCCGGCACATTCGTACATATAAGCTGAATAATCCTCCGGATGTTCTCTCATATATTCCAGTGTAGTTACGATTTTAAAAGTAGAGCCGGGCGCATACATCCCCTGGGCCGCGCGGTTTAACAGGATACTCTCCGAATCCGAATTTAACCAGTCCCAGTTCTCAATCACAGAATTCGGGTCAAAAGACGGCTTGGAAACCATGGTCAGTATCTTCCCGGTACTGGGCTCCATCACAATAACCGCCCCTTTATTGTCTCCTAACGCATTGTAAGCGGTTGTCTGCAAATTCACGTCCAGCGTGGTCACCACGTTATCCCCGATATTCTTCTCATCCTGAAACTCTCTTTTCAGTTTCTCCAAAATAAAAGCATTTGAGGTCAGAAGCTCAAAGTTTCCCGTAGACTCCAAACCGGATTTGCCCTGAACAGAATATCCAACAACATGGGCAAATATCTCCCCATAGGGATAATAACGGTACTCACTGCCGTCTTCCGCAATACCGGTCTCCGCCAGCACATTGCCTCCCCGGTCAAGAATCTTCCCTCTCACAACACGATCCGCCATAGAATCAAGCCTTGGGTTATAGGGACTCCTGATAATATCCTGACTGGTCACAACCGTAAAATAACCGATATATCCCATTAACGCCAAAAACAGCCCTACAAATGCATAGGTTACCCTGGCAAATTCTTTATTTCTTGCCCGCTTTTGCTTTTCCAGACGGTACTCTTCTTTTTTGAGCGCCCTCCGCTCTCTCCGGCTTAACTGCTTTCGTTCCTGCTTTTTTTGCTCTCTGTCCTGTGCTTCCCTCAGCTCGTAACTGACTCTCTGCTTCTCTTCTCCCAGTCTGAAGCTGTCTCTGCGCTTCCCTCTGTCTCCCGGCCCGTAACTGTCTTCCGGCTTCCTTTTGTCTCTCAGCCCGTAACTGTCTTTCGGCTTCCTTTTGTCTCTCGTCCCGGAGCTGTCTCTTAGCCTCTTCCCATCTCTCAATTCGTAACTGTTCTTCCCTTTTCTTTCTTTCAATATTCTCTTCCTCGTCTTCTCTCAGGATATAAAGCCCCTGAATAATTGCAAACATAATCAGCGTACTTAAAAGCGAACTTCCTCCATAACTGACTAAAGGCAGCGTCACTCCCGTAGAAGGAATAAATTTGGTCACTCCCCCGATTGTCAGAAATACCTGAAAGATATAACAGGTTCCAAGCCCCAGCGCCACCAGCTTATAGAACTGATTCCGAAGCTGTAATGCAATGTTTAAAAACATTACGTAACAGCTCAGACAAATCAGCGTTACACAGAGGGCAAATATAATTCCCAGCTCTTCGGCAATCGCCGAAAATATAAAGTCCTCGGCAGCAACCGGTATCGTATCCGGCTGCCCCTGACAGAGTCCCATCCCAAGCCATCCGCCGGTTCCAATCGCAAATAACGACTGGGCCACCTGGTATCCTCCGCTGTCATAAGCTGCAAAAGGATCTCGCCAAGCGGTAACTCTGGTCCTGACATGTCCAAACAAATAGTAGGCAACCACAGAAGCTCCCCCTCCTGCCGTAAGCCCCGCAGCCATATAGAGCGGCTGTCTGGTAGCCACGTACAGCATAGCAAGATATACCACAAAGATAATAAGCGCCGCTCCAAGGTCCGTAGAAGCCACCAAAATCAGCACATGAACCGCCGCAACCCCTGTCGTAATCACCACATTCTTAAAATCTCTTGAGACCTTAAAACTTGCCGCCACATAGAAGACAAATATAATCTTAACCAGTTCCGAAGGCTGAATACTGATTCCTGCAATCGTAAATCCAAGTTTGGCGCCATAAGACACCTGTCCCATTACGGCAACTACGCCCAGGGAAATCAGACCTGCCACACCGTAAAGCATCCTCCATTCCGACAAAAGCCTGACCCGCCGTATTATAATCGGAATCACCAGGCTGAGCCCAATCGCGCAGGATGCAATCAGAAACTGCTTCAGCGCCTTCTCATAGGAAAGCCTGGTCAGCATAATCAGGCCGATGCAAAGGAGCATACACATATTATTTACGACAAGTCTTGACACCTTAGCGTACAGACGCGTATATAAAAGAATGGTCGCCGCAAACAAAAGCATCTGCGCCACATAAAATCCCGCTATCTTTTTATCGTCCATCTCCAGATACAGCACAAGGAATGCAATCAGCTGCAGCAGAAACATCAGCGCATTCTGCCAAATCAGCATACTCCTCTTCTTTTCCGCATCATGATATCCAAATATGCTAAAGCACAGATACGTATACATGATTATAATCACAATAATAATATATTTGGAAAGCTCTACAATAATATTAGTCAATCAATCACCTACTTTACACCACGCTTAAAATGTCCTCTGGTAAATGTTCCCTTCGGCGCCGGGCATTCTTTTTCCCTCGTATATGCCGACAGGAAGAGATTGAGAATTTCTCCCACTTTCTCCTTATTCTCTATGCTAAACTGAAGCCTTACCGTCTTACACCCCAGTTTCCTTAATTCCTGATACTGGTCCGCCAGCACCAGAGGAGCCGAATTATAAATCACATTATAACAGTAAAGACACTCATTTTTCACGATATTTTTCTTATGCTGACGGTCTGCCATAGACAGAAATCCCGGTTTCCGCTCACATTTCCCCAGATTCTTCCTCACACAGCCCGCCGAAATCATAACCGGAAGATGTCCGTATACAATCAGTTCCATATCCCGAACGCCCAGCTCGCCAAGCTCCCACTTATTCAGCTCCACAGGCGCCGTCATACTTCTCAGCGGGAATTTCTTCCAGAAGCTCTTCGCCCGCCGGTTCCACAGATAGATACTGCTGTCTGTCACGACGGGCAGCGCGGCGTTCCTTTCCCTCACATAGAGAAAACTCTCCAGATTCCGTACCAGCACGCCGTCAAAATTCCCGGCAAGCTCATCAAAATGTCTGTCATAAAATTCTCCTGCCTCCCGCCGGAAAATGCGGGCCATTGCAAAATAAACTTCTCTCCCGGCGTCTTTCAATTTCGGAAGTATCTGCTCAAGCCTTTCTCTGCTTCCCCGGCGTCCCCATAAGGAATCCTCCACATAGATTCTTGCTGTTTCCGGATAAGAAGCGGCTGCTTCAAGCTGTTCCATGGTCTCCACTGATACCGTAATTCTTATAGGTTCTGTCTGCAAATCCTGACTCACATCTTCGGGGCGGTTCTCTTCGGATTCCGAAAGCTTCCCGGGACTCTCCCGCCGGAAACTCTGCAAAATCCTCTCTTCTAACATCTCTAAACCTCTGCGCCGCAGTTCATTCACTGCCTGAATCGGAATAAATACATTCCCCTGGATATGAATCTCCAAATTCTCAAAAACAAACGGTGTATTCCCTGTTTTTTGCAGTTGTTTCTCAATCCGTTCTTTTGTTAACGGCTGCTTCGTCGCCTCTTCTGCCACCGGACCGGTAATCTCCACCCTGGTTTCCTGATACCGCAGATATAATGTAACATGATTTCCTGAAGAAAGCATGAATTTACCATTAATTTTTTCCTGAATTTTCATCTCCGGTCTTTCTGAATCATGGAGTTCTTGTTTTGGACGCTCCAGCGAAAGCATCCCAGGGCCATTATGTTCATAGTAATAACCGCCGCAGTATCCGCGTCTCTGATAAACACGTTCCAGTTCTCTTACATCCTCTTCGGATACCCGGAAACCCTCCCTGCCTACGCTAAAATAAAGATCCGTATATTTGCGATACATCCCTACAACAGCCGCAACATACTCCGGCTGCTTCATACGCCCCTCAATCTTAAAAGAATGGATTCCGCTCTCAATCAAATCCGGAAGAAACTGTATGGTACAGAGATCCTTTAAGCTCAGGATATCTTTTGCTTTCTGATGCTCCACTGCATAAGAAAGCCTGCAGGGCTGCGCGCACTGACCTCTGTTGCCGCTGCGCCCGCCAATCATGCTGCTGAGCAAACACTGACCGGAATAACAGTAACATAAAGCCCCATGTACGAAACATTCCACTTCAAGCCCCGTACCGCCGCTGATTTCCTGAATCTCAGCCAGCGCCAGCTCCCTGGCCGGCACAATCCGGCTCACTCCCAGCGATTCCAAATACTTTGCCGCAATCACATTCGTGATGGTCATCTGGGTACTTGCATGAATGGGAAGCCCCGGAAACTGCCTCATCACATAGTCCATCACTCCCAAATCCTGCACGATAACCGCATCCAGTCCCTGCCGGTAAAATGGCAGCAAATACTCATACAGCTCGGCAAATTCCCTTTCCTTCACCAGCGTATTCACCGTCAGATATAATTTCCTGCCATGGAGATGAACATAATCAATTGCCAATAACAGTTCTTCTCTGCTAAAATTCTTCGCATAGGCCCGGGCTCCAAACCGCTCTCCTCCTGCATAGACCGCGTCCGCTCCCGCGCAGACCGCCGCTTTCAACGTCTCATAATCACCCGCCGGCGCCAAAATCTCAATCACTATTCTCTACTCCTATACATTGTCGGACGAAGTCCGCCCACCCGAAGGATATACCTAAATAGAGGCTGTCATCTGACAGCCTATTTGCTCTTACTATTCTTCATCTCTGTTTCCAACTGTACGATCTTCATCTGCAGCGCCCGATTCTCTTCCTTAAGCTTGTCCAGCGTCTTATCCGCATTCTCAAGCTTAATCTGCACTGAAATCAGCTCGTGCTTCAAATCATACATCTCTTTATCCTTCGCCTCAATATCACTCTCCAGAGTGCCGCCCTGCTTCTTCGCCTTAAAATAATCATCCGCAATATTAAGCGCAAGAAGAATACTTCTGGTCTCCGCGCTCTGCTTGCGGTAACCCTCGCTGCTACTGCACTCCTCCAGCTTATGATTCAAATAGGTGGAAACTCTCTGCAAATATTCTTCACTCTCAAATCCGCTTAAAGTGAATACCTTTCCGCCAATCAGTACCTCTGTATAATTCTTTGATGATGCCATTGCGACCTCCCGCTCCTTTTGCGTAAACTCTGTATTTATTATAAACTATAAAGTTCCAAAAACCAACTACTTTCTTGAATTTGATATTGAAAAATAGTTCCCGTTCACACACCGCCTGCTCCGGCCTGCAAACAGTGACATAGAAAGCAAAGCGAGACAACATTCCAGTGAACTCCCTGTCAACCTAGTCTAAGAAACTCAGGAATGCCTTCGTTCCTAAGACTAGGTAAACAGCAATTTCACTTCCATATAAAAACGTCTCTGAAATGCCTTGCTTTCTATGTCACTGTTTGCAGGCCGGAGCAGACGGCGTGTGAACGATATTGAAAAATGTGTTACTGTGAAATTCCTAAATGCCCGTAGGCGAGTTCTGTAGCTACCCGGCCTCTGGGGGTTCTCTGGATAAATCCGTTCTTGAGCAGATAGGGTTCGTATACATCCTCAATCGTTCCTGAATCCTCCCCAATGGACGCGGCAAGTGTCTCTAAGCCTACCGGTCCGCCGCCAAACTTGTGAATCATGGTAAGCAGAAGGTTCCTGTCTACATGATCCAGACCGTATTTATCTACATCTAACAAATCCAGCGCCATATCCGCTACTTCTCTGGTAATCACCCCCTCATACTTTACCTGGGCAAAATCCCTCACCCGTTTGAGGAGACGGTTGGCAAGTCTCGGCGTGCCTCTGGACCTTCTTGCAAGCTCTTTCGCGCCCTTCCCGTCAATCTCCACATCCAGCACTTTGGCTGAACGAAGAATAATCGTGCTAAGTTCCTCTACCGTATAAAATTCCAGACGATTAATCACTCCAAAGCGGTCTCTGAGCGGCGCGGTCAGCATACCTGCCCTTGTGGTTGCCCCAACCAATGTAAAATGCGGAAGGTCCAGCCGTATTGACCGGGCATTTGCTCCCTTTCCAATCATAATATCAATCGCGAAATCTTCCATCGCCGGGTATAACACTTCTTCCACCTGTCGGTTCAGACGGTGAATCTCGTCCACAAAGAGCACGTCTCCCTCCTGAAGATTGTTCAGGATAGCCGCCATCTCTCCTGGTTTCTCAATCGCAGGGCCAGAAGTAATCTTAATCCCTACCCCCATCTCATTTGCAATAATTCCTGCAAGAGTAGTCTTGCCAAGTCCCGGCGGACCGTAGAACAACACATGGTCCAGCGCTTCCTTCCGTTCCTTCGCAGCAGCAATATAAATCTTAAGCATCTCCTTGGCCTTCGCCTGACCAATATAATCATCCAGAGTCTGAGGCCTCAGATGATTTTCAATTTTTACATCTTCCTCCAGATTCTCTGTGGTAATAATTCTTCTTCCCATAATTCCCCTCAATCTTGTAAAAATTTTATGCTGTGCGGTTTGCGCCATTCGTCAGGATACCGTACGCAGCAGCCTTCCCAATACAAAGCTGGGTAACGCTCCGGTAAACTAATTGCTAACTCCGGCCAGAATGCACAGGAATACCTTTACAACATCATAAATTTTAAAGCCTGCTTTAATACGTCTTCCACCTTGGTATCCGGCCCGGCCTCTACCTTCCTAACCGCTTTTAAAGCCTCTGTGCTGCCGTAACCGAGGGCTGTCAGCGCGGCAACCGCATCCTGCTGAATATCGCTGACTGCCGGAACTCCCCCTGCATCTGCCGCATCCGCCTGCGCATGTTCCAAAACATCCTCGAGACACAGCTTGTCTTTCAAATCCAGAATCAGCTTCTCCGCAGTCTTCTTCCCGATTCCCTGTGATGCGGAAATCGCTTTCACATCGTTAGACAAAACAGCAAACCGCAAATCATCCGCCGATAACTGGGACAAAATACTCAGTCCTCCCTTCGGCCCAATACCGCTGACCGTAATTACCTGCTTGAAGACAGCAAGATCATCCTTCGAGAGAAATCCAAAGAGCTGCATGGAATCCTCCTTCACATTCAGGAACGTATGAATCGTCACCTCCGTCCCCGTCTGGGGAAGCTTCGCCATCACTCTCCCGGGCATAAATATCCCGTACCCTACTCCGCCCACATCAACAACAATCTTCGTTTCCTCTATCGCAGCAAGCTGTCCTCTTATATATGAAATCATCTTCATTCCTCCCCCGTTAATCAGCATTATTTTAAATCCCATCCCCTGGGCGCCCCATGATGGCCATTCGGCCCTTTTATGAAGTATACCCATAGATTCCCTATGTTCCTTCAGCTCTTTCACATAATATACCCACAGGGCTCACTCTATAGCCGTCCAGCCTTCACAATGTATACCCACAGGGCTCACCCTATGGTCGTCCGGCCGTTTCACAAGGCACAGGCAGATTAACAAGACGCTTTAACATCTCGTTTGCGGTAATTCCTATGATTAGTCCGGTTACAAGTCCTGCAATTAAAAGCACCGGCAGATAATATGCTATCCTCACATTCTCTACCACAAGCATCGCGATGATAAGCTGTCCAATATTGTGAAATACGCCTCCCGCAACGCTGACTCCTATCACGCTGAACCCTTGATTCTTCTTCATCAACGCCATAACCGTCAGGCTGGTAAGGGCTCCTGCCAGACTGTATAGAATCCCAAACAAATTCCCAAATATAAATCCGGACAAAACCACTCTGGTTACTGACAAGAGATATGCCGACTTCACATTCATCTTATAAAGGGCAATCACAATAATCAGATTCGCTAGTCCAAGTTTAACCCCGGCAATCCCTATGTGAAAGGGTATCAGCGACTCCACATAGCTGAATATCAGGGCAAGCGCAGTAAACACTCCAAAATATGCCGCTCGTACCTCCAAAAGTTCCTCCCTCTTCTTCCCTGTAAAATGCTGCAAAATACTGTAAAATATATCAAAATGCCGCACGAATCTCCTTCCTGTTTCACGAAGAATCTGCCAGTACAACATCCACTGTTAATTGCGCAAGGCTGTACGAATACTTCAAGATTAATGCAATGATGTACTAATTTGTAACCGCATCAATCTGACTTTCTGCTTTGGACCTGATTTCCACCACAACCCGGTTCGGCAGGCAGATAATATTCTCATGATTCGCAGAGACAGCCCTCTGATGGACGCAGAGCTGATCCGGACAATCGGCCTCTATCATATTCGCTTTGCCATTCTTAATCTCCAGTATATTGCTTCCCTGGTTAATTGTAATTTCCTGATCCTCATTCAGACTGTAAGTTCCTGTGAGCTTACCGTTCACCTCGACAATCACCTCACCCTTTCCCGTATCCCTGAGAAGATAGTGAAACAGATAAGCACAGGCCGCCACACACAACACCACAATAATTAAAATCCAATCCTTTTTCTTCATCATCCACACTTCCTATACTGCGTCGCACAACGCTATCTTAGGTTATTCTATCACAAGTAAGAAAGTTGTGCAATCACATGTTCGATAAGAAGTAATCATTTGCATAATTATATTTTTGTGATATACTGATTTTATTCCATTTATGAAATAGTTGAAACTTATTCTATATCCAGTGAGGTGACCTATGAGAGTCCGTAAAATTGCAGCGCTTGTTATGGCTATTGTTATCTTTGGTATGACAGGCTGTTCAGAATTTTCCCAAAAGCCTTTAACCTATACCGGCATAGCTCTTGATACGGTAATCAATATTCAGATTTATGATTCCCATGATGAAGAGCTGATCAGCCATTGTCAGAAACTGTGCGAAGAATATGAAGCCAAATTCTCCCGCACCATTGAGACCAGCGAGATAGCCCGGATTAACGCCGCAGGCGGCGCCCCGGTAGAGGTGTCTCAGGACACTGTCACTCTCATCAAAAAAGGCATTTACTACTGCGAGATGTCGGACGGCGCATTCGATATCACGATTGGTTCTGTCACAAGCCTGTGGGATTTCAAAGCGGAAGATCCTTCGCCTCCCTCCCCGGAAGCCCTTGCCGAAGCAGTGAATCACGTCAATTACCGGAAGATTTTGATTGACGGTAATACGGTCAGACTGTTAGACCCAGCGGCTAAGCTTGATCTTGGTGCGATTGCGAAGGGGTATATCGCAGACCGAATTAAAGAATACTTGAAGGAAGAAGGGGTAAAGCATGCCCTGATTGACTTAGGGGGCAACATCCTTGCCGTTGGAGGCAAATTAGACGGCACTCCCTTTAACATCGGAGTTCGGAAGCCCTTTGCTGAAAGCAGCGAACCGATTACTTCTGTAAGGATTAAGAATAAATCTGTCGTTACCTCCGGAACCTATCAGAGATATTTTGAAAAGGACGATACACTGTATCACCATATTTTAAGCAGTTCCAGCGGAAGGCCCTGCAATAACGGGCTGAACAGCGTTACCATTATCACGGATTCTTCCCTGACCGCCGACGCCTTGAGCACTACCTGCTTCCTGCTTGGTCCTGATGCCGGAATGAATCTGGTCAACCAGTTGGACAATGTCGATGCAGTATTCATCAACACAGACAACGAATTATCCTTCTCCCGTAATTTCGACAAATAAAAGAACCCCGGCTTTGCCTCTGCTGTAATGGCAAAGCCGGGATTTTTCATACATACCCAGGATGTTTAATACGTACTCAGCGCGCCCGCCAGAGAAACTCCCCAGATAAGCACTACAATGATATACAGCACCAGCACTACAGCCGTAATGATAAGCTGCGCCCTGCAGAAATTCCTTCTGTTAATATTACCATGCTTTCCAAACGCCCATACAAGAGAAAGAATCGTTCCCGCGCAGGGAATCATACACGCCAGAAG
Organism: uncultured Lachnospiraceae bacterium; assembly: GCA_949742505.1. Classification (GTDB taxonomy): domain Bacteria; phylum Bacillota; class Clostridia; order Lachnospirales; family Lachnospiraceae; genus Claveliimonas. The sequence continues at coordinate 11,961 of CATJPU010000249.1, forward strand.
CGTAAGCAGCCAGTCTCCCATCGTTAATGGGCTGGTATCCATCCCATCATATGGCGAATTGGGATGATTGGAATAATTCTGCTGATAACCAGTACCCGGGACTCCAATATAATTCGACTGGTATCCTCCGTTTGGATTAGGATTGTAGCCCCCA
>CATJPU010000250.1 GCA_949742505.1 uncultured Lachnospiraceae bacterium
ACTATTGCAGGCAGAACCAGGCCTTTGTCGACAAGGTGTTATAATTATTCTAAGGAGAAAAGCTATGAATTCCAAGTTTCAAGACACATTAATGAAGTACATAATGCCTATCGCCAATAAAGTAGAGCAGCAAAAGCATCTGCAGGCGATTAAGGACGGCATGATTTCGATTATTCCGATTATCATTGTCGGCTCAATCAGTCTGCTTCCCCTGGCTATTGCTAATCTGCTCGGAAGCGGACCAGTGTATGATTTCCTGAACGCGCATATGTCGGTGCTTACGTATGCGGGGATGTTTACGACCGATATGCTGTCCATTTATGCGGCTATGTTTATTGCGATTGCGCTGGCGAAGAGCTACGGTATCTGCGGCAACTTAACTGGCGCTACTGCGATTATGGTACATTTAATCTTAAGCGGCCTGTCCATTGAGGGCGGCATGGATATTTCCTATCTGGGAGCATCGGGACTGTTTAACTGTATCGTATCTGCAATCCTCAGCGTGGAAGTGACAAGAATCCTGCAAAAGAAGAACATTATTATTAAGCTTCCGGACAGTGTTCCTTCCATGGTAGGAGAAAGCTTTGCAGCCCTGATTCCGCTGATAGTAAACGCAGTGATTGCAATCGCAATTGCGAATATCAGCCTTGCGGCTTCAGGGAAGGTATTCCCGGCATTCATTATGAGTATTCTGGCTCCGGCAATCAGTACGATGGATACCCTTCCGGCGCTGCTTCTTGTAATCTTTTTAACACAGTTTTTATGGTTCTTCGGTCTTCATGGACCATCCATTACCTCAGCGGTATGGGCGTCCTTTGCGATTGCTTATGAGGCGGAGAATATGGCGAATTATGCGGCCGGTCTGCCGGTAGAGCATGTCTTTACCTTTGGCATGTACTATGGAGTCCTTCAGATTGGAGGCTCGGGCCTGACAATCGGTCTGGTGCTTATGATGATGCGCTCGAAGGCTAAGTCCTTAAAATCCATCGGAACGGTGGGAATTGTACCGAGTATTTTCGGAATCAACGAGCCGATTATTTTCGGGGCTCCGATTATCCTGAACCCGTTCCTGTTTATTCCGTTTGTATTCGGTCCGCTGGTGATTACCGTAATTTCCTATCTGTCCATGACGAGCGGCCTGGTAGGAAAGCCGATTGCAGGCCCTCCGGGATTCCTTCCTCCGGGAGTGGGCGCTTTCCTAATGACGCTGGATTGGAAATGTGTGGTTCTGGTATTTGTGAACCTGATTATTATGACGATATTCTATTATCCATTCTTTAAAATGATGGAAGCAGACGAACTTAAGAAGGAACAGGGCGAAGCAGCTTAAAGGAGCATCAGGTGATAGATATGCTTACGAGAAGACAGTCGAAGTTACTGGAAATGCTATTGAATAATGTACAGGGAGTTACGGGTACGAAACTGGCGGAGTATCTGGAGGTGTCTTCTCGCACTGTTCGGAACGAAATTAGCGAGATTAACCGCATCTGGGAGAGCGGAAGCGTCGTCAAATCTTCCAGACAGCGGGGGTATTTTATTGAGCCGGCAGATATGGATTCGGTTAGGGATTATTTTCTGTCGGAAGGACATGGCAAGAGGGAGGAAGAGCAGTCGGACCGGGGGTGGATGATTCTGGGAAGGGCGCTTCATGAGGGGCGGACGGATATTTATGAAATCGGTGACTGGCTTGCCTTATCGGAGCCGGCGATGTATAAGGAAATCAGCCGTTTTCAGAAGAAAATGAAGTCCGAATATCAGAGCAGCCTGCTGCGGATGAGCGGGGACCGGCTCTGGATCGAGGGAGAAGAGGCGGATATCCGCCAGACGCTGTTTCGGATTATTAAGAATGAGACCCAGAGCAGGACGAGGAATTACTCCTGGTTTCTGAGGACCTTCCTGCAGAATGAGTTTGATTTGGGAGAATACGGCTGGATGGTGAGTCTGGTAAAAGAGTATTTTGACGGGCGGTATATCCAGATATCCGACGACAGTTTATACATGGCAGTCAGCGCCGTCTACATTACGGTTGTCCGGAACCGTCAGAATCACAGTGTCAGAGAGCCGGAAGACGCCGAGTCCGCAAAGGAAGAGTTAAAGAAGTTCTTTGATTATTTGAAAGGACAGGGGATTAGGCTGGGGGACGGCGATATTCAGGTGTTGGAAGGGCTTCTCCACAGCTTTAAGATGACCGGGGAAGTCTCGGCTGACAGCGGAATTGACAGCTTAAGTATTCAGATTTTGGAGGATTTCTGTCATGACGTCATGGAGAAATACCATTTCGACTTGTGGCAGTCCCAGGGGTTCTATGAGAATATCCTGATTCATATCGAGTATATGATGCGGAGACTGGAAACCGGTTACGAAGTAAAGAATCCAATCCTGAATGATGTGAAGAAGCAGTATCCTTACGCCTATGAGATTTCCATGTTGATGGTGTCCATTGTATACCGGTATAAGAACTGTTATATCCAGGATGACGAGATTTCCTTTATTGCAATCTTTGTGGAGCATTTCCTGGAAAATGTCAATCAGAAGCTCAAGGCAGTGATTATCAGTTCCACCAGGTTCAGTGTTAACAGTATTGTTAATAGCTGGATACAGACGAATTTCCGGAATCAGATTGAGACAACAGCCATGCTTCCCAAGCACAATCTGGAGCAGTATTTGAGAGAGCATCCGGTGGATTTGATTATTTCAATTATGGATACCTTCGTACATCCTTCCGTAGCAACCTTCCGGGTAGACGGGATACCGAATCAGTATACGTTTGCGGCAATGAACGCGCTGGTCCACAAGATCCGCATGAATTACCGGTTTCGCGAAATAATAAAAGAATATTTTAACAACAAAATTATTCGGATTTACAGGGAAAAAGTAGAATTTGAACGGGTAATCCGGGAGCTGTCGGAAGCGCTTAAGAGAGAGGATTGTATCTTCGATGTGCGGGAGTTTGCAGAGGATGTGCTGCAGAGGGAAGTGAATTACCCAACCTTTATCGGCGACTGGTTCATGCTTCCCCATCCGTTAGTAACCTTTGCCAAAAAGACCGCCATAGGAGTCGCGGTATTGAAGCAGCCTCTTAAGCTGCAGGAAAAGGAGATTCATCTCATATTCCTGCTGGCCATGGAGCGGAAACAGAACGACCAGATTGGAGTCCTCTTTGAATTTTTCCGGCATATAGCGCTGGAGAAGTCGGCGATTCGGAAGCTGGCGGCGGTGGAGACGGAGGAGGAATTTACGGATATGCTGATTCACATTTCAAATTCTCTTGAAATCTGTTGATCCTGCAAAGGAAATATGGAAATTATATGGATTCAAAAATCTTTATGAAAGACAAGGACAAAGCGCTGTTTCGGATACTGCTTCTGTGCCTTGGCAACCTGATCTTAGGGCTTGGCAATGCAGTCTGCCTTCAGACGGGACTTGGGGCGGATGCGCTGAACGTGCTTTACCAGGGAACCGCGGCGTTTTTGGATTTGCCTACCGGGACGGCAAGCCTGGTGGTTTCGGGAGTTATGGTGGCGGCGACTTGTTTTCTGGACATCCGGCAGCTTGGAATCGGAACGATTTTAGCGCCCTTTGCCTGCTCCTTCGGGATAGACGCAGGGATGGCGGTGATTCCGGCCTGCGTTTGGTTTCCGGCTAATTACGGAATCATGCTTCTGGGGCTTTGCATTATAGCCTTTGGACTTGCTCTCGGCATTTATGCCGACTGCGGGAAAAGCTCCTACGACGCATTGATTTACGGTGTGATATACCGGACGAAATGGAAATACCACCGAATCCGGTGGGGGCTGGACCTTTTGTTTCTGGTAACGGGAGTTTTGCTTGGCGGCAGGATGACTCCGGCCACTGTGATTGCAGTGGTTGTGACAGGTAAGATTGTTACAGGATTCTTACATCTGTTAAATAAAACAAATATGTTAAAAAATGAATAAAGAAAATAAAAAAGATTGAGAAAGGAT
>CATJPU010000251.1 GCA_949742505.1 uncultured Lachnospiraceae bacterium
GGGTATGGGGCAATTCATGGATGAGAGTCGAAAAGAACTTGGTATGTCAGATGAAACTTATTTGAAAGATCGCAAGGACGAGAGAGAACTTGACGAGAGATTTATGGAATTAGAGTTGGAAAAGAAGCAGAGGATGCTGGTTAACGATTATATTGCCTGCATGCAGACAGCGCATAATCGGTATGAGGACATTTGTTATGTGGCCGGTGTCTTAGATGCTGTTAAGATGCTGAACCGGCTGGGGGTATTGACCGGGATTCAGGTATCTGAGGAAAATCGCCAGAATGTTTTGGGGCTCTATCATATTAAAAAAGATTAGTAAGAGTTTGGCTCTGAAAATGGGAAAACTCCTTTTGCTTTTCTTTAATTATACAGGGTAAAATGATTGATTCTGTGGTGGTTTGCTTAGGCAGTTTTTCCTGCCGTCCGATAAGCAGATTAAGCGGTTTCGTTATTCTCGCATATGCCGATTCTTAAGAAAACGTAAGATAAATTCAATCTATCTTCATACAAAGGAAAAAAGAAAGGCGGTAGAATATAAGTGCAAAAATCTTATTGCAAAGGAAGTTGAAATATTTTTGCATGTAACAGGACAGCTTGTCTGAATGGTTACAAAATTCTACAGATTAGGAGTGATTTTGATGAGTAATTATATCCGGGTATGCGATGTGGAGAAATACTATGGGAACAAGTCGAATGTGACAAAGGCGGTGGACCGGGTCAGCTTTTGCGTGGAAAAGGGGGAATTTGTCGGCGTAATGGGAGCTTCCGGCTCTGGGAAGACTACGCTCCTGAATATGCTGGCAACCATTGACCGGGCGACGGCGGGGCATATTTACTATGCGGATACGGATATTACGGAGCTTAAGGAGGATGAACTTTCGGAGTTCCGCAAGAAGAATCTGGGGTTTGTATTTCAGGAGTATAATCTTCTGGATACCCTGACGATTGAGGAGAATATCGTTCTGGCGCTGACCCTGCAGGGTGGGAAAAAGCAGCAGATTCAGCAGGAGTGCGAACAGATTCTCAGACTTCTTGGGATTGCGGATATCAGGGAGAAATTCCCTTATCAGGTATCAGGCGGACAGAAGCAGAGATGCGCCTGCGCCAGAGCGCTTGTGAACCATCCAAAGCTGCTGCTTGCGGATGAACCTACCGGGGCGTTAGATTCCCGTTCGGCGCAGACCTTGCTTGAGACATTTACAGATTTAAACCGGACCATGGGCGCTACGATTCTGATGGTGACTCATGATGCATTTTCCTCCAGCTATTGCAGCAGGATTCTGTTTCTGAAGGATGGGAAGATTTTTTATGAGCTTGTCCGGGGCGAGAAGACGCGCAAGGTGTTTTTACAGGAAATTCTGGACGTGCTGTCCCTGACTGGAGGTGAGCTGTCCGATGCTCGGTAAACTTGCTTTCCGAAATATGAAACGTTCCGCCAGGGATTATCTGGTGTATATTCTTACAATGACTGTAGTGACCGCGCTGATGTATGCATTCAACAGCCTGATTTTCCAGAATGATGTGAATCAATATTTTGAGCTGGAAGCCATCATGGAGGTCATGATTGGGCTTGCGACCTTTTTTATCGTGCTGATTGTGGCGTGGCTGATTAACTATATGGTGCGGTTTATGTTGGAAAAGCGCAGCAGTGAATTTGGAATCTACCTGCTTCTTGGCATGAAGAAGAGAACAGTGGCCCGGCTCTATATGCGGGAAAATATACTTCTTGGAGGAATCTCCTTCCTGATGGGGCTTTTCTTAGGAGTTTTACTCAGACAGGTTCTTCTGGCAGTGATGTTTTCTATGGTGAGGATGGAGTATCATTTAAGCATTTCGCTGAATCGTTGGACGATTTTGCTGACGGTACTCTGCTATGCGGGATGTTATCTGCTGGCGCTATTTCGGTGTAAATGGAAATTTAAGAAGATGAATATCCACGATTTGATGGATGAGAAACGGAAGAATGAGGAGATTAGGGAGAAGAGGGAAGGATTTAAGCGTTTGTTTCTGCCTTTTTCCATTCTTTTTATCCTGACGTTCTGGAAGGTATTTTCTATGCTGACCAATGCGGGAGAAATTGCGTTATTTCTGATTGGACTGGTGGCGACGATTTATTTATTCTATATAGGACTTTCTGCATGGATTATTTGTTATGTCAGAAAGAAGGGGAATCGAATCTATCAGGGACAGAATTTGTTCCTTCTGCGGCAGTTTGCATCGAAAGTGCGGACCATGCAGTTCACGATGGGGACGCTGACGGCCCTTTTTACTCTCGCTCTTATGGGAGCTTCTATTGCGCTTATGTTCAGCGATTATGAGAATACGGTGCTGGAGGAGAAATTTCCTTTTGACATACAGATAAACAGCGTTGATCCGGAGGATGATTTTGCAGATGAAATTGGGATTATAGAGGAAGATACGAAAATTCAAAAGCTTTATTCTTATCAGATTTATACAGATAACGAAAATCAGGTGAATAGCTGGATGCTGACTCACTTGCGGGCATGGGGAACCATGTACCAGAAGAAGGACGGGAGCCCGGATGAGAGAAAGATAGAGAAGATGCTGGAAGAAGAGGGGGTCTATTGTACCTATGACACATATATGGGCGTTACGGCTTATAATGAACTGCGAAGTATGCTGGGATACGGCAGGGTAGAGATAAATGACGGAGAATATCTGGTGCATATCAAGCCCAGACTCTATGAGGAAGTGAAAGAAATCGGAAAAGCTCTTAAGATCGCAGACGCGTCAGGAGAAGGGAGGCTCTCCTGCGTTGGAGTATACGGAGAGCCGTTTTCCCAGGACGGACATAACGGCGGTGATTATGTAGTAGTAGTGCCGGATCAGGTTCTGGAGCGAATGACACCTTATTACGCGGAACTAGCGGCAGATATTGAAGGAGAGGCGCCGCAGGGACTGAATAAAAAACTGGATGAGCTGACCAGCAAAGAGAAGGATTATGCCGGTCATGTTAGGCCAAATTTGCAGGGCAATAGCTGCTGCGGCTCGGATAATATCATTACGTATGCGGCGGTAAATATGGTGCGGGATAATCTGATTCCGGAGGTGAAATTTATGCTGGCGTCTCTGATTATTCCATTATTTTACATTGGGCTGGTCTTTGTATGCGTGGCTGTGACGGTGCTGTCGGTGCAGCAGCTATCTGATTCTGCAAAATACAAATTCCGGTATGATGTGCTGGCGAAGCTGGGGCTTCAGCGGGCACAGATTCATCAGATGATTAGAAAGCAATTGGGAGCGTATTATCTGTGTCCGGCGGTACTTGCTATTATTATCAGCGGGAAAATGATACTGTCTATGAGCAAAGCTTTTGTAATAATGACAGGCGTTCCGGTGGCTTCTGCTTCGTTTTTTATAAAAAGCATTGTGCTGTTTTTTGGAATCTATGCGGTATATTATGTAGTAACTTATATTGGATTTGTACGGAATGTGGATGAGAAAGAGTGTTAGAAGCCTGTTTCTTAGTGTTTTGACAGAATATGATATATGTGTTAGCATGAAGATATATAGGGCTTTTATTTAGAATGGAAGGAGCAGGAAATATGAGATTATTAATTGATGATGCAGATATAGGAGAAATTAAAAGATTATATGACTTATATCCCGTTGACGGGGTGACAACGAATCCGTCAATCCTAGCAAAGGCAAACAGAAAGCCTTTCGATGTATTGAAGGAAATCCGGGAATTTATCGGCAGGGAGGCGGACCTGCACGTGCAGGCGATTGCAAAGGATGCAGAAGGTATGGTGCGGGACGCGCAGGCGATTGTAAATGCATTTGGAGAAGCAACTTTTGTTAAGGTTCCATGTATCCCGGAAGGGTTTAAGGCGATGCGGCTTCTGAAAGAAAAGGGAATCCGTACGACGGGCACAGCGATTTATACTCCCATGCAGGCATATTTAGCGGCCAAAAGCGGCGCTTCCTATGCGGCGCCGTATATTAATCGGATTGATGATATGGGATACGACGGTATTCATGTAACGAAGGAGATTCAGGATATATTTGAGGTAAATCACTTTGAGACGATGGTTTTAGCGGCGAGTTTCAAGAATTCCCAGCAGGTGCTAGAACTTTGCAAATACGGAGTGGGCGGGGCAACCGTTGCTCCGGCGGTGATGGATAAGTTTGTAAATAATGTGGCCATCACTGCCGCGGTTGATGTATTTGTGAAGGATTTTGAGCATTTGGCCGGCGAAGGAGTTACGATGGCGGAGTTGTTATAATCGGCGGAAATTTATGAGAAAGAAGAGCTGGACGTGGATAACATGTGCGGCTTTTTTCTGTATATAGATTCAATTGTAGGGAAGTAATTTTTGTTACAGTTTTCTGAAATCTACCAACTGCACAGTTTGAAAGTACAAAAAATCATTGACAAATACCTACTATGGGTATATAGTGTTTCTATACCCATACAGGGTATTGCTTGCGGCGCTGGAACGTGTACCCAAATTCATTCCTACAATCTGCCGCCTTACTTCACACCAGATTTTACGCTGAATTTGGTCAATGTAGCCCACTGCGCCTCTCAAATCCAGCATAAAATATGATGCAAACTGGTACGGCATCTTGCGGAAAGCAATTTTCGAACATGCTCTAGAGAAACGGGCAAGCGGACATAAGGTTATTTCGTGTGGGTTATACGAATATCTGTACTCAACGCAGAAGGAGATTTTAAATATGGATGAAGAGAGAATTTGTTGTCATGAAAAAAAGACGGAGCGCTCAGATGAGCAGAGGAGACGGTTATTGAACCGGCTTCGCAGAATTGAAGGTCAGGTGAGAGGGCTTCAGACGATGATCGAGAACGATGTTTATTGTAACGATATTCTGATTCAGTCTTCGGCGGTGAATGCGGCAATGAATGCATTTAATAAGGAGCTGCTGACAAATCACATTCATAACTGTGTGGTGCGGGACATCAGGGATGGTAATGACGAGGTGGTGGATGAGCTGACAGCGATTATACAGAAACTCATGAAATAGCAGAAGGAGATTATGATATGGAACAATATACAGTTACAGGTATGAGCTGCGCCGCCTGCAGCGCCCGGGTAGAGAAGGCGGTGTCGAAGGTTTCCGGGGTTACCTCCTGTTCGGTTAGTCTTTTGACGAATTCTATGGGCGTGGAAGGAGACGCTTCGGCAGAGAGTATTATTTTGGCGGTGGAAGAAGCCGGGTACGGAGCTTCGGTGAAGGGCGGGGAAGATCAGGGAGCCTCGCACAGTCTGGCGGCAGGTGAAGAAGCGCTGCAGGATAAGGAGACGCCGGTACTGAAGAAAAGGCTGATTTCTTCTCTTGGATTTTTGCTGGTTCTTATGTATTTTTCCATGGGAAATATGATGTGGGGATGGCCGGTTCCTGGCTGGCTTGCGCATAATCATGTAGCAATGGGGCTTCTGCAGCTATTATTGACCGGGATAGTTATGGTGATTAACCAGAAGTTTTTTATCAGCGGTTTCAAGAGTCTGTGGCACAGAGCGCCGAATATGGATACGCTAGTGGCTCTTGGCTCTATGGCTTCCTTTGCGTGGAGTGTATTTGCGCTGTTTCTGATGACGGATGCCCAGCTTCGCGGAGATATGGATGCTGTGATGAAATATATGCATGAGTTCTACTTTGAATCGGCGGCTATGATTCTGACGCTGATTACGGTAGGGAAGATGTTAGAAGCAAGGTCGAAGGGGAAGACGACGGATGCTTTGAAAAGCCTGATGAGGCTGGCGCCTAAGACGGCAGTTCTGGTTCGGGAGGGGATTGAGACGACGGTGCCTGTGGAACAGGTAAAAAAGGGAGATGTCTTCGTGGTCCGCCCCGGAGAGAATATTCCGGTAGATGGGATTGTGCTGGAAGGAATCAGCGCGGTGAATGAGGCGGCGCTGACAGGGGAAAGTATTCCGGTAGATAAGGCGGCGGGAGATTTGGTCTCTGCGGCGACCATGAACCAGTCAGGATTTTTAAGATGCGAGGCTTCGAGAGTGGGCGAGGATACCACGCTTTCGCAGATTATTAAGATGGTCAGCGACGCGGCGGCGACGAAAGCGCCGATTGCGAAGATTGCAGACAGGGTGTCGGGGGTATTTGTGCCTGTCGTTATTACGATTGCAGTGATTACTACCATAATATGGCTTCTTCTGGGAAGAGAATTTGCTTTTGCGCTGGCAAGGGGCATTTCCATTCTGGTGATTAGCTGTCCATGTGCGCTGGGGCTTGCAACGCCGGTTGCGATTATGGTAGGAAATGGTCTTGGGGCAAAGAACGGTATTTTATTTAAAACGGCAGTTTCTTTAGAAGAGACAGGAAAGATACAGATTGTAGCGCTGGATAAGACCGGAACCATTACCAGCGGCGAACCAGAGGTAACGGATTTTATTCCTGCCGGGGGCGTTTCTGAAAATGAATTATTTCAAATGGCCCTTTCGCTGGAAGCAAAGAGCGAGCATCCTCTTGCCCGGGCTATTTTAAAAAAGGGAGAGGAATTGTACTTAGAAGCGGCGGAGGTGTCGGATTTTACAGCGCTTCCGGGAAACGGACTTTCGGCAGTTCTGGATGGGCGACGATTGGTTGGCGGCAGCATGGCATTTATTGGAGAACAATTCCAGGTGTCTTCGGATATGAAGCAGAAGGCGGAGCGTCTGGCGGAATATGGAAAGACTCCGTTATTATTTGCAGAGGATGACAGACTGCTGGGGATTATCGCGGTTGCAGATACTATCAAGGAAGACAGCCGTGAAGCGGTAAAGCAGCTGCAGAATATGGGGATACATGTCGTGATGCTGACGGGTGATAATGAGCGTACCGCGAGAGCCATCGGGAAACAGGCCGGTGTGGATGAAGTCATTGCGGGGGTGCTTCCGGACGGCAAGGAAACAGTAATACGCAGGCTTAAGGAGCAGGGGAAGACAGCCATGGTGGGCGATGGCATCAACGATGCCCCGGCGCTTACCAGAGCGGATATGGGAATTGCAATCGGTGCCGGGGCTGATGTGGCGGTTGACGCGGCCGACGTGGTGCTGATGAAGAGCGCGCTTCGTGACGTTCCAGCAGCGATACGTTTAAGCCGGGCGACTCTTCGGAATATTCATGAGAATTTATTCTGGGCATTTATTTATAATATTATCGGAATACCGTTAGCGGCAGGAGCATTTGTGCATTTTGGCCTGACTTTAAATCCGATGTTTGGCGCGGCAGCAATGAGTTTATCCAGTTTTTGCGTGGTTTCCAACGCGCTGAGACTGAATTTCTGTAAATTGTATGACGCCGGCAGGGATAAGAAGGTAAAGCCTGCAAATATCAATTATGTAAATGAACAATCAGGAAAGGATGGAAAACAAACTATGACAAGGACAATGAAGATTGAGGGTATGATGTGCGGACACTGCGAGGCAAGAGTAAAGAAGGTGTTAGAGGCGCTTGCAGAAGTGGACGCGGCAGAAGTAAGTCACGAGGCAGGCACAGCGGTTGTAGCGCTGAATGCGGAGCTGTCTGACGACGTGCTGAAAAAAACGGTGGAAGAGCAGGATTATAAGGTGATTTCTATCGGGTAATTTTTGATTGAAAGTTCTTGACAGCGGATAGTCTGATGTGTTATATTTTAGACACATAGTATGTTACTTGCGACAGACAAGGCATTAACTATACATAAGTTTTTCAGAATTTATGTGGGTTAGTGTCTTTTTTTATACCATAAAGGGATACAAAAAAGTGAATGCGCATCGCTGACCGCGTAAATTCTGGAATCAAAGGGAAAAGGAGAAGAAGAGATGAAAGACAAGATTTTTGGAGTTTTACAGCGTGTGGGGCGAAGCTTCATGCTTCCA
>CATJPU010000252.1 GCA_949742505.1 uncultured Lachnospiraceae bacterium
AATGAATAATTCCGATGGTATCTGCTATACTTTCTATTTCTGAAAGAATGTGGCTCGAAACCATAATTGTCATTCCATACTCTTGACATAACATTTTCATCAGGTCACAGATTTGTTTCATTCCTGCCGGATCAAGTCCCTTAGTTGGCTCGTCAAGAATTAAGAGCTCTGGTTTACCCAATATGGCACGAGCAATTCCCAACCGTTGTTTCATACCAAGTGAAAAGCTATGCACAGGCTTTGCGCCTGTTCCCTCTAAATTCAGTAGACTTAGGGATTCATCAATACAGCCGGGGTTATAATATCCCATGTACTCACAATGAAGTTGCAAGTTATCTTTTGCGCTCAAATGATCGTAAAATGTGGGAAATTCAATGATACTGCCCATTCGTTTTAATATTTCATACGATGTTGGAGTTAAAGCAGTTCCGAATATTTCTATGGCTCCAGTAGTTGGTTTCCATAGGTTGGTTATCATTTTCATTACAGTTGTTTTACCTGCGCCATTCGGCCCCAGAAAACCATATATCTCACCTTGTTTTACATGAATATCAATATCTGCCACAAGGTCTTTTCCATTAATGGTTTTCGTGAGATTTTGTGTTTGTAATATATTTGGCATTATCTGGCCTCCCTTCTTTACTTTTATTTTAGAAGATAGGTTTTTCAAAACTCTTGAACAATTCTTACTTTTTTCTTTCGTCAGTAGGTAAATAGCTTTAACTGTAAAGTAAATATTGTTTTTATGTTTGGCTTACTTTCAAGATAAATGTCTCCTCCCATTTGTACCGCTAAATTTTTAGCAATCGTAAGGCCCAGCCCATTTCCTTGAATATTTCGATTTCTGGAGTCCTCCATAGTATAAAGACGGTCAAACACACTTATAGCAAAAGCGCGTTCAATTCCTTTCCCGTGATCGATTACATCAATGTAAGCCATATTGCCGCAGACATATAGAGCGATGCCCAGATACTTTCCGTCCTTACCATAATGGATAACATTTGAAATCAAATTGAACAAGATACGATTTAACGCATCCACATTTCCTTGAACAAACAAGTCCTTTTCCGGCATATTTATATCCACTTGAAAATCGTTTTGTGTTAATATTCCGTAAAAATCCAATACAGCCTCCCGACAGATCTCATTGATATTAACTTTTGAAATAGTTATATCAGTGTCGCCAGCTTCCAGTTTTGCCAATGTAAAAAACTGATTGATTAAATCCATAACCTGCTTTGCTTTTTTCTCCACCTTGATAAGAGCAGTATCTTCCGGAGAATGTAAGCGCATGATTTCTAAATACCCAAGAATTACCGTCATGGGGGTTTTTATATCATGAGATATATTAGACAGCATTTTCTTTGAGGCAGTTTCCGAATGTCGAAAGTTTGCAGTTATCCGTTGACGGTCTAAAAGCAAACGATTGATTTGTCCAAGTAAATCCATCAATACTTTATTATCTGTGAATACCATCACTTTTTTGTCACTATCTGTATCTAAAATTTCAGATAAGTTTAGAGTGATTTGTTTTAACTTTTCCTGTATTCCTCGGCGAAATGTAATGTGCTGGAAAATAACCACCAGTGACAATACAATAATGCAAATTATGAGAAAAAAGATAACTGTATCTCTACTCATTTTTCTTCTCCCAGTTTGTATCCGATACCCCATACAGTTATAACGATCTGGGGTTTGCGTGGTTCTTTCTCTATCTTGTTTCGCAAGCGGCTGATATGAACATTCACAGCATTTTCATCTCCCATATAAGCATCATTCCAAATGAGAGAGTAAATTTGTTCTTTTGTATAAACTCTTTGAGGGTTCTGCATTAGGAGCTTTAAGATTTCAAATTCTTTTGCAGTAAGTTCAATGACTTCCCCGCCTTTGGAAACGGTAAAATCTTCGACATTCATCAACAAACCACAGCGTTCAATTTTACTTGAACTATTTTTATCTATCATCGCATCGTATTGTGTCGTGCGCCTGATATTGGCCTTAATTCTGGCAAGAACCTCTGTTACAGAAAATGGCTTTGTAATATAGTCATCTGCACCAAGTCCTAAGCCTAATGTTATATCCGAGTCAGTATCTTTTGCAGAAATGATGATAATGGGGACTGTGCTGGATTTTCGGATTTTTTTCATAACATCCATACCGCTGATTTTTGGTATCATTAAATCCAAAAGTACAAGATCATATTGATCCATTTCAAACTTACGACAGGCATTTTCGCCATCATAAGCAGTAATGATTTCGTAATTCTCAGTTGATAAATAATCAGCCAGCATATCACTGATTTCAGTATCATCTTCAATCAGTAAAATTTTCATAAGAATACCTCACTGTTCTTTTGATTGCTAAAATATGAAAAGACAAAAGATTTTGTCATACTGTTTTATTATATTACTTTTGTTACAATAGTGCAATTTTATAATGGCGGAAAAACGGTATATGCTTTTACAGCAAATGCCGGAAGCCGCTTTGCAGATTCCATAAGTCGAATTCAGGCGGCAGAACCGGAAGCCACAGTGATTGAAGGCGTTTCTGTTTCAGAAAAAGAAATGGCAGATGCAAAAGAAGAAGTGCTGTCCTGTGTCAGAGGTTTTGCAGAAACGAAACCCGTTAGACAGGCAGGAACTTCTAATGATGAAAATTCAGAAGAAATGGAGAATATAACAAACATGAAAATGAATGTGCAGATCGGCAATAAATCCTTTATAGCTGCTTTGGAAGATAATGCAACCACCCGTGAATTGATAGAAATGATGAGACAGGGACCGGTTTCGATTGATATGAGCGATTATTCCGGATTTGAAAAAGGAGTTATACCAGAATCGGAAAAATCGAGAATCTGTCCGGTTGGGAAGAAGCGCTTGGAAGCGGCAGCATTACAGCAGTATTTACTCTTGCGGAATAGAGAGGATAGTGCAAGTTTGCAAAAAAGGTATTGGTGGAGTCCCAATCATTATCAGCACAGAGCCATGTACGGTTGTATATGGCTTTGTGTGTTTAGGTTTTTGTCAGCCTTGCAGCACCTTACTTTATCTATAGATTTATGAATAGGTACGGATTATTTCCAGCTTACGCTCTATCTTGTATGGGTTCATTAACAGTAATTATGATTCCAGAGATTATTTAACGAGGTTATAAGCAAAAGAGCGGCATTACAGCCGCTCCTTGTCACAGGATATTTTTAAAAGTTATCATCTACTATTTTGCTGCCTTTTCAGCAAATTCCTTTGTAACCAGCTCTTCATAAGGAGCCCGCTCCGAAAGTTCACCTGCATCATCCAGAATATCCTGCAGAAGATTGAAGCTTTCTTCCTCAAATATTAGATTGCTCTTCCAGGTGTCCTGCTCGTAGTAGCGGGTCACAATCGTTGTAATTGTTTCAATATCCGTCTCCCCAAACTGCGGTGCAATCACGCTTGCTATTTCTCCCGGCGTATGATTCTGCACATAATCCATTCCTTTTTGAAGCGCATTGGTAAATCCCTGTATAATTTCTGGATTTTTCTCAATATAACTCTTCTTTGCGGAAAAAGCAGTATACGGAACATAACCGCTGTCAGTTCCAAGAGATGCTACAACATACCCTTTTCCTTCCTGTTCCAGAGAAGTAGCGCCTGGTTCAAACTCAACTGTGAACTCCCCCTGTCCTCCTGAAAATGCCGCCGCAGTAGCGCCAAAATCAATGCTCTGGTCAATATTTACTTCCGATGGCTCTATACCATTCTGGCGGAGAATATACTCAAATACCATTTCCGGCATACCGCCTTTCCTTCCTCCCAGAACATCTTTCCCCTTCAAATCCTGCCATTTGAAGGCTTCCATTTCTTCTCTTGCCACAAGGAAATTCCCTGCCCGCTGAGTAAGCTGGGCAAAATTAACCACATAATCATTTGCACCTTCGTTGTAAGTGTAAATGGATGCCTCTGAACCCATGAATCCGATATCAGCCTCACCGGAAAGTACAGCAGTCATTGTTTTATCTGCCCCAAAGCCGGTAACCAGGTCAAGTTCAATGCCTTCCTCTTCAAAATACCCTTCCTCAATTGCCGCATACATTGGTGCATAAAAAATAGAATGAGCCACCTCATTCAACACTACTTTTGTAAGTTCCTGCGTCTTTTCTTCCTCAAAAATAGTCTCCTCTGCTTTGTCTGTGTCCGGCGTTTCGGACGTCGGTTCGTCTGATGAAGAGCAGGCAGGCAGCAGTAACGAAGACATTGCTGCTGCCAGCACCAACGAAACAACACGCTTTTTCATAAAAATGCGTCCTCCTTATATGATTCGATGCTTTACTATATGCATATGATATTAAAATAGTGAGAATAAATTCTGCGCCTTCCGAGAAATTGAGTGTATCAATTATTTCAGATATGATATTATGATGGTGAGCCAAAAGGTATATTGACCCTGGCATCATATTATAATGTGTATGAAATGATAAAGAAAGGTCTGAAATGATATGGCAAGTCAGGAACTGATAGAGAAAGTTGGAAAGTACATAGACAGGTATTATAAACCGGATAAAAAAGAGAGTAGGGGAAATCAGGCAAGGCTGTCTGTCTTTGATAAAATAACCGGTTTCCGAATAAGGCATGGAGTAGAAAAAAGGCAGGAAATCTTAAGAGAAGCTTCGGTAGATTACAAATTGGACAGGTCTGCTCCCGATAAATCTGCTTCAGGGAGTATGAAAGAGATATGGGCCGTGAAAGCTATGCCCCAGGCTATGATGGCAAACCAGAATATTGAGGAACTTATCAGTCAGATGGAAGAGACGCTTTCCCAGAGGCTTCTTCGCATGATAGATGAAAGAGGAATGACGGATTCTGAAGCTTATACGAAAGCATGACATTTACCATTGCGTTGGAATTATCAGTAGATGAGGCAAAGGATTTATTGCGCAGCGCGGGTTTTGCTCTGTCTGGGTGCTCGAAGACGGATATCATTGTAGCTTTTTTCTCCAGAATAAGATTTACGATATGTTTGAAATCAACGATGTTTTGTACGCTTATGGTGAAAGTTATTTGCAAAGCAGACGGCGCAGGAAAAGAGGGTAGTTTATGTATTTGTTGGTGGATTTTGAGAATGTTAGAAGCGGCGGGCTGCGGGGCGTGGATTATTTGGAAGAGGGCGATTATCTCACGATATTTTTCAGTGATGCGGCTTGTAAATGTGAGAACAGGTATTTAGAAGAGATTGAGAGGTCCGGATGTGACTTTGATACATGCAAATTACAGCGTGTAGGGAAAAACGGACTGGATTTTTATATCGCAACCAGAGTTGGAGAATTCTATGGAACCGGTCATAAAGACCGAATTGCAATTATCAGTAAAGATAAGGGGTATAAAGCGGTTCGCGATTATTGGGACGCATGGCTGCCCGCCAATCATAGAATCATTATTTCCCCGTCTGTTGAGTGAAGTCTGATTGCCAGTAACGATAACAGCGACCGGGTGAGACGGCTGAAAGCTGAATTGTCGGGGGTGGATATTGACGTATTTCAGGCAGGATATGATGGAAACGGGGAAGACCCCTAAGATAATTTATTTGAATTCCCTACACCGCTTTGGGAAAAAACAGGGACTTGAGATATATAATCGTATAAAGCCTGTTCTGTATCAGAAGGCTGTGCAGGGAAATGAGCTGAATGTACATCTGATGGTGGAGCATCCCAATAATAATATCAACATATTCATCCCCTTATTATCGGGCATGAGTTTTCTGGAGTTGTGGTCGAAGTGGGAACGGATGTGGAGAATACGTGGATGGGAAAGCGGGTGGGAATTTACCTGCTGGTTCCTTGTGGAAGCTGCATTCCCTGCCAGAGAAAGGAGTATGAATTGTGCAGGAATTACAGTTATTTAGGTTCGTGTAGAAACGGCGGATTTGCGGAGTATGCAGCAGTTCCGGCAGGGAATATCATGGAACTGCACTCGCAGATGACTTATGAAGAAGCCGCTATGCTGGAACTTATGGCTGTAGTTGTTCATACCATGAGGCGAATAGCAGTCTCTCAGTCTGATACCATTGGAATCTTTTGTACAGGCAGTGAATCATACAGCCCCGGGGGATGGAAATTATGCGTGATAAGACAGAAGAGTATGTGAAAATCATGGGGATAAGCAGTGTGAAATAAAGGATATACAAAATAACTTGCCTATTTTCCTGATTGTACCTATAAAAGCCTCAGCGTAGCCCGCTGTGCCTGCATTTATGAAGCAGCACTCACAGAATATATTCTTCGCCAAACTATCCAGTACTTAATTTTCGTTGCATTAGTTTCTGTGTAAGAAAAAATGCTGTAAAAGAAAAAAGTACGGCTTTGGTCTTAAATATGTAGTAAAATCAGCTTTTTCGTACGAATAATTGTAGTTATTGTTTGTATCAATGGCGTTGATTGTTTAGAAATAAAGGAGTAAAATACATATATAGTAACAGTATGAAATATGGCGTTGTGGACGGTTCTGTAGAAATACGTGTATATACATTTAAATACAAAAATGGCGTATATGTATAGATTCAGGAGCGGAGTAGAGAACGCCAGGCAAACGATACAACGCGGGAAGGCTGTGAAGCCATATTTTTTAGGAGGTTTGTTATGAGATTAGAAGGGAAAGTAGTATTGATTACAGCGTCTACAAGAGGAATCGGACGCGCAACTGTGGAAGCATGTGCCAGAGAGGGCGCGAAGGTTTATATGGCGGCGAGAAATCTCGAGCTTGCGAAATCAGTTGCTGATGAGCTGAATGCAAAAGGCGGTAATGTAAAGTATGTGTACAATGACGCAACAAAGGAAGAGACATTCACGACCATGATTGAAGAGGTGGTTGAAAAAGAGGGACGTATAGATGTTCTGGTCAATAACTTCGGTACCTCCAATCCAAGAGAAGATTTGGACCTTGCGAATACGAATGTAGACGTATTTATCAATACTGTAAATATTAACTTGAAGAGCGTATTTATCGCGTCACAGGCTGCTGTTAAGCAGATGGCTAAGACAGGCGGCGGAAGTATCATTAATATTTCATCGGTGGGGGGGCGGACTCCGGATATTTCCCAGATTGCATACGGAACCAGCAAGGCTGCAATTAATTATATGACGAAGCTGACGGCTGTTCAGGAAGCGCGGCATAATATTCGCTGCAATGCAGTACTTCCCGGTATGACGGCAACGGATGCGGTTACGAATAATCTGACGGATAATTTCAGAGATTTATTTTTAAAGCATACTCCGATTCGCAGAATGGGACTGCCGGAAGAAATAGCTGCTGCAGTAGTATATTTTGCAAGTGATGATGCAGCATTTACTACGGGGCAGATTATGACAGTTTCAGGCGGATTCGGACTGGCAACTCCTGTATTTGGAGATCTGGCAGAGAGTTCTGAGCGCAGGTAAACCGGTAGCTTATGAGAATGAGCTTTTATGATTGTTTCTAAGGAAACGAAAGGTTGCAATATTTTTGGGACAGGATGAAAAACGCCGGATAATTTTAGGATTGCAAAATTATCCGGCGTTTTTTATGTACAATTTAGTCTTGCATGTTACATAATTATGTGATGTCATATGTTTACTTAATATCAGCGGTTCCGTTGTTCTAAGTATCAGGTCCGGCGCGCGGACATTTCGTATATTCTCTGAAATTCTTTGAGCATTCCAATTGTAATTTGAAACAAAAGATATTATAATGGAGGTAACCTATATGGTACAAAAAGAAAAATTGAAGTAAGAAGAATTTCCAGGACTGGAAGGGCTGGAACCATGTCTGAATTGCAAGGCGGTACTGTTAAATATAAATTATGGACATAACAGAGAGATATGGATCGAAACAGAACATTAAGGGATTATTCTGTTTCTGCACAGAGGATTCGGGATAATAAAGTTGCTGGAATGGAGATTTTGGATGCAGTAGATAAGGCTATAGAGGATTGTATTCAGGAAGGTATTCTTAAGGATATCCATATAAAAACAGCGCGGAGGTGAAGGATATGGTACTGGGAACATGGGGAACAGAAAACCATATAAGAAAGCAGAATGAAAACTGGAAGAATTAGAACATAAAACGAATGAATTAGCGAGAAAAGCAGCTGGGTTAGAGAAGAAAAATGCAAGATTAGAGGAAAGGAATGCCAAGTTAGAGCGGGAAGCTGACAAGTTGAAGAAAGAGAGGAATTTGGGAAATAAATTAATACAGGATTTACTAAGCGCCGGGAAGATAAAGGAGTTACAAAAAGTGTTAAAGGATGATGCTCTTTGACAGAAATTATTAAATGAATATCATGTGATTGACAGAGATGTGAGCTAATCAAATGTGTTTCGGAAATAGACATAAGAATTTGGATAAGCACTATAGAGATCCAATATAAAGTTGTGTAATATTAGTAACAGTTCAGCCGAAGGCTGAACTGTTACTAATATTTTGTTTACAGGTTAAATAAACTATGCATATGCTCTTAATATTGTGTATAATAAAAGAAGAGTCAGGAAACTGATGCAGTCAGATAAAATGTACATGAATATTTAGGGAGGGAATCATGTTAGAGAAGCTGGATTTGACGAAAACACTGAGTAAGGAAGAGTACAAGAAAAAAATGGAAAAGCTAGAGCCGAAGCTTGGCAGACTTCAGAGGGAATGCAGAGAGTACGGCATTCCGGTTATGATTGCCTTTGAGGGTTACGGGGCGTCTGGCAAGGGGGTTCAGATTGGGGAGCTGATTAAGGCGCTTGACCCGAGAGGTTTTGAGGTGTATGCGGTTAAGAATGAGACGGAAGAAGAGAAGATGTATCCATTTATGTGGCGATTCTGGACGAAGCTTCCGGCAAGTGGGCGGATTGCGATTTATGACAGCAGCTGGTACAGAAGGGTGTTAGCCGACCGGTTTGACAAGAAGGTGAAGAAGAGTGAGCTGGCAGACGCCTATCAATCCATTTGTTCCTTCGAAGAACAGTTAACGGCTGGCGGCATGGTGATGATTAAGATATTTCTTGCGATTGATAAGAAGGAGCAGAAGAAACGGTTTGATAAATTGCTTGAACGGGCGGAGACTGCATGGCGTGTAAGTAAAGGGGATTTGAAGCGGCATAAGAACTTTGAGAAATATCAGCAGATGAATGAAGAGATGCTGACTCGGACGGATACGGAGTATGCGCCCTGGAATATTGTGGAGGCAGTGGACCGGAAGTTTGCGGCGGCCAAGATATTTGCGATTGTGGTTCATACTCTGGAGGAGAAAATCGAAGAGAGAAAAAGGCGGAAGAAGGCAGAGAAGAAAGCGGAAAAACAGGCGGATTTTTCCGTCTCAAACAACAGGCTGAAGGAATCTATTCTCGGCAAGGCGGATTTGAGCCTGTCTTATACAAAGGAAGAATATAAGAAGAAATTAGTTAGATTGCAAAAAAAGATGGAGAAGCTTCATGGCGAGCTTTACCGCAGGCGGATTCCGGTTGTGCTGGGATTTGAAGGATGGGATGCAGGCGGTAAAGGCGGCGCGATTAAGCGTCTGACGGAGAGGATGGACCCGAGAGGGTATGTGGTGCATCCGACGGCGTCGCCAAATGATATTGAGAAGGCGCATCATTATCTCTGGAGATTTTGGGTTGATATGCCAAAGGCAGGTCATGTAACAATCTTCGACAGGACCTGGTACGGAAGAGTGATGGTAGAACGAATTGAGGGATTTTGTACGAAGCAGGAGTGGCAGAGAGCTTATAAGGAAATCAACGATATGGAGAAGGATTTGACAGATACAGGAGCTATTGTCCTGAAATTCTGGATGCAGATTGATAAGGATGAACAGGCAAGACGCTTCAAAGCAAGGCAGGAGAATCCGGAGAAACAGTGGAAGATTACGGATGAAGACTGGCGCAACCGGGAAAAGTGGGCTCAGTATGAAGAGGCAGTGGATGAGATGCTGATTCGTACTTCAACGTCTGACGCTCCCTGGATTGTGGTAGAGGGAAATAACAAATATTATGCTAGGATAAAGGTGCTGGAGACGGTTGTTAACGCGATAGAGGAGCGTTTGCGATAACATGTACGAACAGGGCAGATTCTCTATAATTTCTGTCGTATTTTCGGCAGTTTGCCAAACAGTTAGTCATGGATATTCGTATAAGAACATGATATAATCATACAAAATACTTAATCCATTATCATTTTAGAGAGGGCAGACATATGAAATATATTACTTATAATGATGAGTCAAGAGTATTTGTATTAAGAACGAATCATAGTATGTATCAGATGCAGGTTATTGATTATGATACGCTGGTTCATCTGTATTATGGTGCGAATATCGGGGATACGGAGATTACACACAGGCTGATGTTTCTTGACAGGGGATTTTCCGGTAACCCTTATGAGGCGGGGGACGACAGAACATTCTCATTGGACGTGCTTCCGCAGGAGTATTCTGGTTATGGAAATGGAGACTATCGGATTAACAGCTTAGAGGTAGAGCATGAGGACGGAAGTGATGCGGTACATCTTCGATATGAGTCTCACAGGATGTGGGAGGGCAAGTATTCCCTGGAAGGGCTTCCCTGTATGTATGGCAGCGGGGAAGAGGCGGAGACCTTAGAGATTACTTTATATGACAGGATCAGTAATCTGAAGGTGCACCTGCTGTACGGCGTATTTCCGAAGCTGGATGTGATTACCAGAGCGGTGCGCATGGAGAATCAGGGAGAGAAGACGGTGAAGATTCAGAGAGCCATGTCGATGGAGATGGATTACCCGAACCGTCATATGGATTTTATACATTTTTATGGCAGACATACTATGGAGCGTCAGCTGGAGAGGCTTCCGCTTCACCATGGAGTTCAGTCTGTGGAAAGCAAGAGAGGAATGTCCAGTCATCAGCACAATCCGTTTATTATACTCTGTGACAAGAAGACAACGGAAAAGAATGGAGAATGTTATGGGTATGCGCTTGCCTACAGCGGCAATCACCGCTGTGAGATAGAAGTAGATCAGATGGAGCAGACAAGAGTGGTTATGGGAATTCATCCTTATCACTTTTCTTATCGTCTGGAAAAGGGAGATACATTTGAGACGCCGGAGGTTATTATTGCCTATTCCTCAGAAGGACTTGGGAAGCTTTCAAGAATCTATCATGACGCCTACCGCTCGAATCTGATACGAAGCAAGTATGTGCATTCTCCCAGGCCGATTCTGGTCAATAATTGGGAGGCTACATATTTTGATTTCAATGAAGAGAAGCTGTTTAATATCGCGAAAACGGCGAAGGAAATCGGACTGGACATGTTTGTGCTGGATGACGGATGGTTTGGCAACCGGAATTCCGATTATACCAGTCTGGGTGACTGGCAGGTAAATGAGGATAAGATAAGAGGCGGACTTCCGAAGTTGGTGGAGCGGATTAACGGCCTTGGTATGAAGTTTGGTCTATGGATTGAGCCAGAGATGATATCGGAAGACAGCGAACTATACCGGAGTCATCCGGATTGGATACTTCGGATTCCTGAGCGGCGGATGAACAGAAGCCGCAGCCAGCTGAATCTTGATATTACCCGCAAAGAGGTCAGAGATTATGTCATGCAGAAGATCTTTTCGGTTCTTGACAGCTGTAAGGTGGATTATATTAAATGGGATATGAACAGGTCGGTGGACAACGTGTTCTCATCAGCGCTTCCGGCCGAGCGGCAGGGAGAAGTATTTCACAGATATGTGCTGGGCGTTTATGAGATGATGGAGCAGCTAGTTACCAGATATCCGGATTTGTTATTTGAAAATTGTGCAGGCGGAGGCGGCAGGTTTGACGCAGGCATGCTTTATTATTCTCCGCAGATCTGGTGCAGCGACAATACAGACGCTATTGACAGGCTGAGGATTCAGTATGGAACGTCTTTCGGATATCCGATTGGCGCTATGGGAGCACATGTAAGCGTTTGTCCGAATCATGGGACCGGAAGGACTACGCCTTTTGATACCAGAGCGATTGTGGCAAGCGCCGGGACTTTTGGATATGAGCTGGATCTTGCGGAACTTTCTAAGGAAGAAAAGGAGATGGCCCGGAGGCATATTCAGGAGTATAAGGAGATGGAGATGCTGGTACTGAACGGCGATTACTACCGTCTGACCAATCCGTACCGGAATCACGAGTATGTGTTGTGGCAGTTTGTTTCTAAAGATAAGAAAGAGACTGTCGTAAACGGAGTCATGCTGCGCAATGAATCGAATCCTCATATTCATCTGGTATATTTGGAGGGACTTCATCCGGACAGGCATTACCGGGATGCGGACACCGGAGCAGTTTATACTGGAGCGGCGCTTATGTATGCAGGAGTACCGCTGCCGGTTGGTATGGGCGATTATCAGCCTCTGAAGTTTAAATTTAACGTAGTAGACTGACAGATATAAGTATATAGAATTAAGATAAAAGGGGCTCTGGGATGATTTCAAAGCGTGTACAAAGGATTCAGCCGTCTAAGACGGTTGAGATGACAAGCAGGGTGGCTGAACTTCAAAGACAAGGAAGGGAAGTGCTGCGATTTAATGTGGGAGAGCCGGATTTTGCTACGCCGGAGCATATTTGCCTTGCAGCGGAGGAAGCTATGAGGCAGGGATTCACGAAGTATACGCCGGTTATGGGAATCTTAGAACTCAGGGAAGCCATTAGCAGGAAGATGGAA
Source organism: uncultured Lachnospiraceae bacterium (assembly GCA_949742505.1). GTDB lineage: Bacteria > Bacillota > Clostridia > Lachnospirales > Lachnospiraceae > Claveliimonas. Next base: position 12,665 of record CATJPU010000252.1, read on the forward strand.
GAGGAGAACCATGTGAGCTATCTTCCGGACGAGATAACCATAGGCGCGGGGGCAAAGCAGTGTATTCTGGCTGCGCTTCTTGCTATCTGTGATCCGGGGGATGAGGTGATTATTCCTTATCCATGCTGGGTGAGTTATCCGGAGCTTGTAAAACTTACCGACGGAGAGCCGGTGATGGTTCCCAGTAAAGCAGATTTTACACTGGATGTTTCTGCAGTCAAAGAAGTGGTTACGAAACGTACAAAGGCAGTTATGATTAATACGCCGAATAATCCTACGGGCGCGGTCTATGACAGGAAGTCATTAGAAGAGCTGGCTGCTTTGGCTGTGGAGCATGATTTTTATATTATATCGGATGAAGTATATGAAAAGTTTGTATATGGCGGGAATCCGCATGTATCAATTTCATCTTTATCCGACGGGATAAAGGAGCGTACGATTCTGATTAACGGAATGTCGAAGTCTTATGCCATGACTGGATGGAGAATCGGTTACCTGGCTGCTTCCAAAGAGGTGATTCGTGCTGTGAACGTGCTGCAGGGTCAGATGCTGTCCTGTGTGCATTCCTTGTCACAAAAGGCGGCGGTGGCGGCCCTTACCGGAACGCAGGAACCGCTGCAGTCTATGATACGGGAGTTTGAGAAGCGCAGGGATTACATGAGAAGGAGACTTAGCAGGATGCCGGGGATTTCCTGCAGGGAATCTATGGGCGCGTTCTATCTTCTGCCGGATATCAGCGGCTGTTATGGAAAAAGTTATCGAGGGATAACGATAGAAGATGATATGCGGTTTACTGAATATTTGTTGGAGGAGGCAATGGTTGCGGCAGTTCCGGGAAGCGCTTTTTTCGCGCCGGGACACCTGCGGTTTTCTTACAGCAATTCGATGGAGCAGATTGAAGAAGGGATGGACAGAATGGAACAGGCTTTAAACAAATTGTTCTGACGGCGCTGTTCATGTGTGGAAATATATTTTAGGAGTTTTATAAATGAAGTTTTATTATGCACCAATGGAAGGCATTACGGGTTATCTGCACCGTAATGTCTGCCATTCTTTTTTTCCGGGGATTAATAAGTATTTTACTCCGTTTCTTGTGCCGAATGAGAGGGGAAAGCTAAACAGCAGAGAGAGAGACGACATTTTGCCGGAGCACAATGATGGATTTTATCTGGTGCCGCAGATTCTGACCAACCGGGCAGACTGTTTCCTTGCGGGAGAGCGGACTTTAAGAAATTATGGATATCAGGAGATTAACTTAAATCTGGGCTGTCCCTCAAGAACAGTGGTTTCAAAGTATCGGGGCGCGGGATTTCTTGCAAAACCAGAGGAACTGGATCATTTTCTGGAAGAGATTTTTGCGCATACAGAATGTAGAATATCGGTTAAGACCAGAATTGGCCGGGACGATCCGGAAGAATTCCCAAGACTTATGGAAATATATAATAAATATCCCTTAGAGGAATTGATAATTCATCCCCGTACTCAGAAGGAATTTTATAAGGGAATCCCTCATCAGGACGTATTTGCCTATGGGATTCGCAGCAGCAGAAACCCGGTGTGCTATAATGGAAATATTTTTGGGAAAGAAGATTACGAGAAGTGGTACAGAAGTTTTCCTGATGGAGACCGAATTATGATAGGAAGAGGTCTTCTTATGAATCCGGGACTGATTGGCATTCTGGAAGGCTGTGGGATGCCGGAGAAAGGGAGAATCCGGGAATTTCACGACTGTATTTACCAGGCTTATAAGGAGCATATGCCGGGAGATAGGGTTGTCCTCTTTAAGATGAAGGAGTTGTGGGTGTATTTCATTGAGTTGTTTACCGATGCGAAAAAATATGGCAAACGAATCCGCAAGGCGGAAAAGCTTCCGGCTTATGAAGACGCAGTCCGGGCTTTGTTTGCGGAGAGAGAGTTGCAGGAAGCGTTTTGCGAATAAAAATAGATTCCATTTTGCATGTTATGTGATATAATGATACTATGCATCGAATAACTTAAATATTCCAGTTACAATTCATGTTACTAAGGAGGAATGGCTATGAAACTGGTAATTACAATGAGCAGGCGATATGGAACGGGTGCAAGTCAGATTGCGGAGGGACTGTCCAGGCGGCTTCATATCCCGGTGTATGACAAGGCGATTGTGAAAGAGAGAATGGATGGAGACAGCTACGAGTCAGAAGCTTCTGTTATCAGAGAATTAGCAAAAGAACCCTGTATTATTCTTGGACGTTGTGCGTCGGAGATTTTAAAGGACAAGAGGAACGTATTTAATATCTATATCTGTGCGGACAAGGAAGACAGAATACGGCGTATTATGGAGCTTGAGAATTGTGCTTATGATGAGGCGAAGATGAAGCTCAAACAGACAGATTCAGAGCGTTCTGCATATTATCATGAGCATACGGGGAAAGCTTGGGGGGACGTGAATAATTACCATATGATTCTGGATACTTCGGATTTGGGTATTGAGCAGTGTACGGATGTACTGATTCGGTATTTTGAACGAAAAGAATTTATATAGATAAATTGTCCTTTGGGAAAACTTATGTTATACTAATGCAATGAGTATTAATTATTTGTTATTTTATTACACCATTTTGTAAATACCCATATACTAAGCACCCGCTATTTGCGCCATTGCTGTGTTGGTTTCAATCGACGATGTCACCGCATCGCCTCATTCAGCCGCCTTGCACAGGCACAAATATCAGGCGCTTAGTATACGAGTATTTACGAAATAGTGTACCAGATTCAGCTTATTAAGAATAGGAGCGGACTTATGAAGAGAGTATTACTGAAATTGAGCGGCGAAGCTCTTGCAGGGGATAAGAAGACCGGGTTTGATGAAGCTACCTGCATCAGCGTAGCCAGACAGGTGAAGAGGCTTGCGGATGAAGGGCTTCAGATTTCTGTTGTCACCGGAGGCGGCAATTTCTGGAGAGGCCGTACCAGCGGGACCATTGACCGGACGAAGGCGGATCAGATTGGAATGCTTGCTACGGTGATGAACTGTATCTATGTATCGGAAATTTTCCGTTACGTGGGGATGAAGACGGAAGTATTTACGCCGTTTGTATGCGGAGCGTTTACTTCTCTGTTTTCCAAAGACAGCGCCATAAAGGCTCTGGAAGAGGGAAAAGTAATCTTCTTTGCGGGAGGAACCGGGCATCCGTATTTTTCAACCGATACAGGAGCGGTTCTTCGGGCGGTTGAGATAGAAGCGGACGCTATGCTTCTTGCCAAGGCGATTGACGGAATCTATGACAGCGATCCGAAGGTAAATCCGGCGGCGCGGAAGTATGATGAAATTTCTATCCAGGAGGTTATTGATAAGAAGCTGGCTGCGGTTGATTTAACGGCGTCGATTCTTTGCATGGAGAATCAGATGCCGATGCTGGTATTTGGCTTGAATGAAGAGAATAGTATTGTGGAAACCATGTCAGGTACATTTACAGGCACAAAGGTGACTGTTTAAATAAGGGAGGATAAGGCGATGAATGAAAGATTACAGGTATACGAGGATAAGATGAAGAAGACAATCGGAAGTCTTGAGTCAGATTTGATGACGATTCGGGCGGGACGTGCGAATCCGAACATTTTGAATAAGATTATGGTTGATTATTACGGAACGCCGACGCCGCTTCAGCAGGTGGGGAATATTTCTGTTCCGGAGGCAAGGATGATTGTAATCCAGCCCTGGGAGAGAAGTATGATTAAGGTGATTGAGAAGGCAATCAATATGTCGGATATCGGAATTAATCCTACTAATGACGGACAGGTGGTGCGTCTGGTATTTCCGGAACTTACGGAGGACCGCAGAAAAGAGCTGGTGAAGGATGTTAAGAAAAAGGGAGAACAGGCGAAGGTTGCGGTTCGGAATATCCGCCGGGACGGCAACGACAGCTTGAAGAAGTTAAAGGGAAGCGATATTTCTGAGGATGAGATTAAGGATATGGAGACACAGCTTCAGAAGCTGACCGATCAGTATATCAAAGAGGTGGATAAGTCGGTAGAAACCAAATCAAAAGAGGTAATGACAGTTTAGCACAGAGTTACAGGGAAAAGATATACTATGTGAAACAGCCGGATGGCCGTAATGGAGGTGCCCGGAGGGTATACCTTGCGAGACGGCCAAATGGCCATAATGGGGTGCCCGGAGGGTATACAGGGATGGGACGCTTGTTCCGTCTCTGTTTGACGTTGCCGGGATATTTGAAAGAATTGGAGGCGGATTCTGCACAAGAGACGGGAAGCAGGTTCAGAAGAAAAAGACGGTTGGCAATTTTGTGCATATTTTCAGGGTATACAGTCGGACAGGAGGGTTAAAATATGAATGTACCGCAGCATGTTGCGATTATATTAGACGGAAATGGGCGCTGGGCGAAATCCAAAGGAATGCCGCGCAATTACGGCCATGCCCAGGGCAGTAAGAATGTGGAACGAATCTGTGAAGAGGCGTGGAGGATGGGAATTAAGTACCTGACAGTGTACGCGTTTTCCACAGAGAACTGGAACAGGCCGGCAGAGGAGGTAAATGCGCTGATGCGGCTTCTTCGTAATTATATGAAGACCTGTCTTACGACTGCGGCGAAGAATGATATGAAAGTGCGTGTGATTGGAGATATTACAAGGCTTGATGCAGACATCCGGAAGCGGATTTTGGAGCTGGAGGAGGCTACGAAGCATAATGGGGGCCTGAATTTTCAGATTGCCATTAATTATGGAAGCAGGGATGAGATGATTCGGGCGGTCAGAGATCTGGCAAAGGACTGTGCGGACGGGAAGATGAAGCCGGAAGAGATTCGGGAAGACGTGCTGGAAAGCTATCTGGATACGAGAGGGATTCCGGACCCGGATTTGCTGATTCGTACCAGCGGGGAACAGAGGCTGTCGAATTTTCTGCTGTGGCAGCTTGCTTATACCGAGTTTTATTTTGCGGATGTACACTGGCCGGATTTTACAAAGGAGGAACTTGTGAAAGCAATTGAGGCATATCGTGCAAGAGACAGACGCTTCGGGGGCGTGAAGGAGGTAACGGATGTTTAAGACAAGACTGCTCAGCGGGATCGTGCTGGTGATTGTGCTGGTTGTTACAGTGGGAACCGGCGGTCCGCTTTTGTATGGGATTTTACTGACGGCCAGCCTGATTGGTTTGACGGAGTTGTATAAGGTGGTAAAGATACAGGATCATGCGCTGGGTGTTGTAGGATATTTGGCGGCAATTGGTTATTATGTGCTTATCGATCTGAATAGAATGGAATATGCAGTGCCTTTATTTATTCTGCTTCTGATGTTGGTGATGGCGGTTTATGTATTTGCGTACCCGAAGTTTCGCGCGGAACAGGTGACGATGGCGTTTTTTGGAGTGTTCTATGTAGCGGTGATGCTGTCGTTTGTGTATCAGACCAGAGAACTGCCGGATGGCGGAGTGATGGTATGGCTGATTTTCTTAAGTTCCTGGGGATGCGATACCTGTGCGTATTGTGTGGGAGTGCTCTTTGGCAAGCATAAAATGGCTCCGGTGTTAAGTCCGAAAAAGTCGGTGGAAGGAGGCGTTGGAGGTGTTGCGGGAGCCGCGCTTTTAGGGGCTGTTTTTGCGGCTGCGATGCATCAGTTTGCGGGAGCATCGGTAAGTCCTCTGCTTTGCGCAGTAATTTGCGGAGTTGGAGGAGGAATTTCCCAGATTGGGGATTTGTGTGCGTCTGCGATTAAGAGAAATCACGAGATTAAGGATTATGGGAAGCTGATACCCGGTCATGGGGGAATCCTTGACCGTTTTGACAGCGTGATTTTTACGGCGCCTATTATCTATTATCTGACAGTACATCTGGTATGAACTGCGCGAAATAACCTTGTGTTTCATTTGCCTGTTTTCCTGAATAGGACTCCCTAATTAAGGTAAGCGCTGCGCCTGCTTTTTTCGGCAGTATTTCAGAAAAATATTCTATGTGAAACAATAAGGGATTGATTATTTGGTAAATGAGAGATTATAAAAATATTTTATGCAGCACAGGAGGTTAGGTTTTGGGGATTATTTTAGCAATCATACTGTTTGGCTTTATTGTGATATTTCATGAGCTGGGGCATTTTCTCATGGCAAGGCTGAATGGGATAGAGGTGGAGGAATTTGCCCTTGGCATGGGGCCGCTTCTGTTTTCAAAGGAATATAAGGGGACCAGATACTGCATTCGGGCGCTTCCCATCGGAGGAGCCTGCATGATGGGAGAGGATGACGAGGCTACCGGGGAAGAAGGAAATTTTCACAGCAAGCCGGTATGGGCCAGAATTATGGTGATTGCAGGAGGCCCGGTATTTAACTTTATTCTGGCGTTTGTGCTGGCAGTGGTCCTTACGGTTATGGTGGGCTATGATCCGCCAGTGGTGGGAGCTGTCAGTCCGGGCAGTCCAGCGGAGGAAGTGGGGGTGAAGGCCGGTGATGAGATTGTGGGGATGGGAAATAAGAAGATTAACATCTTCCGGGAGATTTCTGCCTATAATCAGTTTCACCCGGGTGCAACGGTGGATGTCACCTATCAGAGAGACGGAGAACGTCATACAGTGAGTATAAAGCCGGAGTTTGATAAGGAGCTGCAGTATTACTTTCTGGGAATAAGCAGAGAGCCGAATAAAAAGGCCGGGTTTCTGACGGCTCTGCAGTATGGGGCTTATGAGGTGAAATACTGGATTTGTGTGACTGCTTCAGGGCTTAAGATGCTTCTTACCGGCCAGGTGGGGCTTGACCAGATGTCCGGGCCTGTGGGAATTGTCGATATGGTGGATGATGCGTATCATTCCAGTGTGGATTACGGACTTTCGATGATTGTGGCGAATATGATGAATATGGCGATACTTTTGTCGGCAAACCTGGGGGTGATGAATCTTCTTCCGATTCCTGCGCTGGATGGAGGAAGGCTGGTATTCTTGTTTGCAGAGGCTGTAAGAAGAAAGAAGGTATCGCCGGAGAAGGAAGGGTATGTGCATTTTATCGGGTTCGCACTTTTGATGGCTCTGATGGTATTTGTGCTATACAATGATATTCGCAGATTGTTTTTGTAAGGGGATGCCCTTTACATGAAAAAATCCAGCCTGTTCCGGGAAAGCTTCCCCAGACAGGCTGGATTTTAAACGCAGTTAACAATTCATCCGCCGAAATATGTTTCTGATTTGTGCAGATATGTTCTCACTGATAACTGCGTCCCCCCATTTAACGAATCAATTATTTTACTGCTCCATTTACTACGCCGTTGATAATCTGCTTCTGGCATACCAGATAGAAGATCAGGATTGGCAGCAGAGCCAGTAAATACGATGCAAACGCCAGGTTGTAATTTGTACCGAACTGTGTCTGGAAGGTAAGCTGTGCCAGAGGAAGTGTATTGGCTCCCTTTCCCGACATGATAACTAACGGTGTCATTACGTCGTTCCAGGTTCCTAAGGCTGTCAGTACCGCAACTGTAGCGTGCATAGGCGTCATAATCGGGAAGATGA
>CATJPU010000253.1 GCA_949742505.1 uncultured Lachnospiraceae bacterium
CCAGTCTGGCAAAGCAGTATTGTATTCACAGACGTTTCGGATGAAGGTGTTTACGAGTTTACGATATATGCAGGCAAAAATTTCATTGTCATAGCTGGTGAACAATTTACTGGGAATATGGCTTTGATGATAGAGTGGATTCACTGTGCAAAGGATAAAACCACATGAAATTAATAAGGAAGACGCATAAGGAAAAAGACATCAGAAGATTCTGATTTGAGGAAGCAGGGCAAGCAGCGGAGGGTATCTTTGCAGTTTGTGTTGCTTTCTTGAATTTGAAAATATAAAGATTATGAAAGAGGATTTTAATCATACACCGACAACAGAATACTTAATGTTGCCATGTAAAAGTCAGAGCGTGAGCCACAGCTTGCCGGAGAGGAGATAGGGAAAGGAATTGAAGTATGAATAAAGTTTTGATTATAGACGACGGCGTTTTGTTGGAGGAAAACAGCATGGCGGAACTTGAAAAAAAGAACAGCAAATACATTTTGCTGCAAGTATCAGACGTTCCGCAAGCGTCATTGATTTTGGTACAGAAGTTCTGTGTGAAAGACTATTCTGTTCAGCGTACTCCCTGGATATGTTGCATTTGATTGGGGAAGCGTCCTGTATTTGCTGGAAAGGAGTTTGGAGATTGGAGTGCTTACCGCTTTTGCAATGCTTCCGATTTTGGCAATAGCTTCATCAAGAAAAGGGTACATTCTTCTCGTTTGCGTGACATTGGTTTATGCCTTTTGTGGGTTTATCTTTATGTCGCTCAATATGTATATGCTGCCATTAACGAGTATGGCCGTGATTGTGATGCGGAACAAAGATATTCCTGGCATCGTATTTACGCAGGCTATTAACATTCCATTTGTTTTTTTGTATCTGTATCTGGGATATTGCCGCTATGTTACTTGCGAAGATCTCCCTAAAAAGAGAGTGAGGTGTGATAATGCGTACCTTACTTTGGGCGGAATATAAAAAGCTCCGCCGTTCAAGTATTGTTTGGATTGCCATTTTTGCAACCATTATGATTGCAGTTATTGTTTTCGCAGAAGGACAGGCCATGCACAATGGCCCGGATGTACAATATGGCCTAAAGACTGTGCATGAGGGTTCACGGTATATAGAAAATGCAGGCTGGTATATGGATGAAGCGCAGCCTTTAGCAACTTTCTTCGTTCTCCCTGCGGTCATTGCCCTTTTAGGAAGCTATATGATATGCCGTGAGGAAGATGACACAATGAAGTCTTTGCACCTTATCCCGGTTAATGAGGCCAAATTGACTGTTGCAAAAATGATAATTGCCTTTGTATTCAGTATGCTACTTTATTTGATGCTCTTTGCTATAACCTTTTTGACTGAGGCTATTATTGATATTTACGGAAATATACTCCTGTGCCGGATTGTTTGCAGGGATGTCGAGTGTTCTTCTGCCCCTATATCCTATCAACGCCGTGTTTAATCTTTCCGGCTACCATATTACGACTTCCGGGAAACGGGTCATGAGCCTTGCTGTTTTGGCATTGTGTGTCTGTCTTTCTGTCCTGATATTAAAAGGGTTGAAAATAAAAAAAGAACGTTAAACACAGGTATCCGATATGAAGAAGAAACTAATCATTTTGATTATTGTTCTGCTGGTGTTTGCTATGCTGCATTGTTATACCGAGGAGAAATTCAGCACCCCACAGCCTAAAGGAATGACAGAGCAGATAGAAGAGTGGGTTAATCAATTTCTCTCGGATTAGCCAGAAAATGATGTGCTGATAGATAACGGAGGAAAATCGTGGAAAAGAAATTATATAGGATTAGGGATGGAAAAATAATCGCCGGTGTCTGTGGTGGCATTGCAAAATATTTTGGTATAGACACTAAGATAGTACGCCTGCTTTGCGTTGCCCTCGTTGCGGCATATGGGAGTGGCTTATTGGTGTACATTGTATTTGCCATTTTTGTGCCAAAAGAACCGAGATAGAATACAAAAATCTTTAATCTGCCGGTTGGTGGAAAAAGAAGAAAGCCCATTCCCCGTCTGAGAGAATTGCGGCCATGAAGTTATGCATCTGATGTTCGGTGATACGTAAGCGCAAAATAATTCGACGGATTGCTTTGCCCTAAGACCCGGCCCATAATAATTAGTAGAGAATGCAAGCGCTTTACTTCATCTTCTTTTTCTAG
>CATJPU010000254.1 GCA_949742505.1 uncultured Lachnospiraceae bacterium
TACACAGTATACAAAAGAAAAGAAAATGCGTATCTGTATGCCGCCTATGACTGATGAAGATGAAGAAGAAAGCAAAAAAATTGAAACATACGATCAAGGTCAAATATCACAAATGGCTGATGTTTTCAAAGGTTCAGACTTAGAACCCGCTTTCTTAATTGCTATATACTGCGGGCTTAGGGAAAGTGAAATATTCGGGCTGATGTGGGATGATATAGATTTTAATAATAAGACTTTAACAGTAAACAAGCAATTAATTTTTGTTGAAGGTGTCCTCACTCTTTCTAGGCTTAAAACCTTGGCGGCAACTCGGACAATAGAAATGCCCGACAACCTTGTTAAATTCCTCTTAGAGCGTAAAAAGGCAACCAACAGGGAAAAGGTCAACAAGGCATATAAAAATCGCTGTGTTGAGGTTGTAGAAGATATAAGGGGTAGAGAAACAGTTGAGATTGTGGGCGGTGATTTTGTCAACAGAAAATTATACAACGGATTGGGTGGAAAACTCTTGACAACTAACTCTTTAAAGGCTTATAGTAAAAAAATAAAAAATTTATACGGCTATTCTTTAAAAATGCACGATCTGCGGAAAACACACTTAACATTCCTTGCAAATAGCGGCTATCCTATCAAGGCTCTAATGGAAAGGGCGGGGCATAGGAAACTTGAAACTACAATGAGATATTACATACATAAGGATGAAACAATGAAGGAACAAGAGCGGCGTATCATAAATACTATTGTTCTTGATGATCCTATAATAACTATTGAAATTGAGGGCAGGAAGATAGAAGTTAAAAAAAGTGAATTGGACAAGCTAAAAAACGATCAAAAGTAGCTGTGTAAAAAACTGTGTAATCCTTTTTAGTAATCCCGAAAACCCTTTAAAATAGCGCATATGTGTATAATGTTCTATGACGAGGCAAGACATGCAAAAGCTTTCGAGGGTCTGTTGAAGAGATACTTCGGCTAATCCGAAAACGGCGTAATATAAGGATTTTAAGATTAAGAGGTACTTCGGTATCTCTTTTTCTATATATTTAATTTTTTACATTTTGTATTGCTTTTTTCCCTATTTGGGTATAATATTAATATATGCAACATATAGTTTTTAATACTACATTTCATCATGTATTTATTTCGGGAGGGGATATTATGGTAAATACAATTAAAGAACACATCAAAGATCCAGGAAGCGCTATTACACATTTTATCGGAATGCTAATGGCTGTCTTCGCGTCCGTACCGCTCATCATTAAAGCAACTCATGAACCAGGACGAATATATGTTATTTCCATCATTATATATGCTGCCAGCCTGGTTCTATTATATGCGGCCAGTACAACTTACCATACCTTTAATAAATCGAAAAGAATCAATATGATTCTAAAGAAAATTGACCATATGATGATATCTGTATTAATTGCCGGCAGTTACACACCTATCTGTCTCTTAGTTTTGAAAGGCAGACTTGGAATAATGCTTCTTGCAATTGTATGGAGCTTTGCAATTGCAGGAATTATTATCAAGGCCTTCTGGATAAACTGTCCCAAATGGGTATCCTCTGTACTGTATATCGGCATGGGCTGGACTTGTGTGCTGGCTTTTACACAACTTCTGAATTCCATGTCCGCTGCAGCCTTTGGCTGGCTCCTTGCAGGCGGTATCATCTATACAATCGGCGGTGTTATCTATGCATTGAAACTGTCTCTTTTTAATACAAAGCATCAGTATTTTGGCAGTCATGAAGTATTTCATCTGTTCGTAATGGGGGGAAGCGCATGTCATTTTGTAGTAATGTATGCCTTCGTACTCTAGCGCTTCTTACAACAAAAGATTTGGCACAACGAATATTACGTAATTGAAAATTAAGTTTAGCCTGTCTATTCTCCTGATAGCGCTGCCCTGCAAACTTCAGCGTAACCGCCACTACGTCTGTGTTTGCAAAGCAGCGCTCCAGCTTTTTGCCAAATCCTCCTTTTCTTTTTTCTTCAACCGCTTAATTGCATACTCCCGGCTCATAGCTTCTTCTTTCGTTCCAAAGGTCTCATAATAAACCAATTTAACCGGCCTTCTGCTATGTGTATATTTTGCGCCCTTCCCTTCATTGTGCATTCTTACCCGCTTTTCTATATCTGTCGTCCAGCCGGTATATAAACTTCCATCCTGGCATCTTAACATATATGTATAATTCATCTGATAACCTCATCATTCTCCCGCACTCTCATAAATATCGTATCATATCCCAATGCTGTTATGCAGAAAAACCTACATCGCCAGCCTTTCCTTCATACAGTTCACTTCAATCTCAAGGTGCTGAAGCTTCAGATTACGTTCATCGTCCTCTAATCTTCTGCCGCTGTAATATTGATCGATTCTATTCACCTTCACTTTCAGTTCCTGAATATCTTTATTCGCCAGCAAATAGTACCGTTCCATCTCGTCAAGCAGAAAACTCTCACTATTCCCGATCCGCTCCTTAATTGTATATCCTATATCCTTCTTAAGCTCTTCCTTCATGTCAGACATATCTTTCTTAAACTCTTCTCTCAGTTCTCCCTTCATGTCAGACATATCCTTCTTAAACTCTTCTCTCAGTTCTCCCTTCATGTCAGACATATCCTTCTTAAA
>CATJPU010000255.1 GCA_949742505.1 uncultured Lachnospiraceae bacterium
GCATCCTGCCCGGAGGGCTTTTTGTGATATAGAAATCCGGAGGAATTTCCTATATCACAATCAAAAAGGCTGGCACCTTCCTGGGAACATTATTGGAATCTACTGCCACCAAGGTCAAATATGCCCGATTGATTAGGTTTCTTGTTCCCTAAAAGTCTTCCACATAAGTATCTACTCTTATCTCCATTGAGGTGTTGCCTACATAAGTCACCTTTGCCATCAATACAATCAAAACAGCGTAACCCTAAGGCCGCATTGTCTACATAGTATCATATCATTTAGTCTTTGAAAAAACAATATCCTTACGGAATACCATCCAAGCATATACATTTTGTGTTATACTATGTTATGTGATTTTGTTTTCCCTCTAAAAAATCATTAAATCATATCATATCGGACATTAGCAGTTCAATAAATGCATCTTATTGAACGTTAGTAGTTCAATAAGTATAAATTATTGAGGTGGTAAGGTATGACAGGCAGCTATCAAAAGGTAAAAAGTATCATTTTAAGACTAAATCAGGTTGATTCCATAAAAAATAAAATTGTTGCTGCTGGCGGTGCCGAACCGTATCTCATCAGCAAAAAGGAGTCTGTTCGAGGTTGGTGATAATATGAAAAAGATTATAATTATTGGGTGCCCTGGCGCAGGTAAAAGCACCTTTGCCAGACGGCTTCGTGACAAGACGGGGCTTCCGCTGCATTATCTTGATATGCTCTGGCATAGGCCGGATAAGACGAATATTACCCGTCAGGAATTTGATTTACAATTATCTGAAATTATAAAAAGGGACGAATGGATTATTGACGGGAATTATGGCCGGACGCTCGAGATGCGTTTGAAAGAGTGTGATACGGTATTTCTTATGGATATGCCGCTTTCGGTGTGTCTTGCAGGTGCAGAGGCACGTATCGGCATTGAGAGAGAGGATATGCCCTGGAAAGAAGATAAACTGGATGATGAATTTCGGGATTGGATCATTCATTTTTCAAGAGATGAAATGCCGCGGGTGTATGAATTGCTAAAAAAGTACAAGGACAAGAATATCGTTATATTTAAATCACACGAAGAAGTTAATCGCTACGATATTTTGCGCCTGTAAGATAACCAGAAAGGAGTCCGCCATAAAGAATAAGATTTTGCTGGTTGAGGATGACGTAGAAATCAGTGCAGTGCTGAAGAAATTTCTGAGTACGGAAGACCTTGAGGTAGTGACGGCTTATGATGGGGAGAGCGCCTGCCGGAAGTTCTTTTCGGATACATTTAGCCTGGTTTTGCTTGATTTGATGATACCGAAAATGAGCGGTATCGAAGTGATGGACAAAATCAGAGAACGTCATACCGTCCCGATTATTATTATTTCAGCAAAGGACACTGATTCTGATAAGACGCTTGGGTTAGGACTGGGAGCGGACAACTATATCACGAAGCCGTTTTCTGTGCCAGAAGTGCTGGCGCGAATTAAGGCAAATATCAGAAGGAGCACGAAGTGTGCCGCTGGAGAGTCAAGTCCGCAGACCATACTGGAAAAGGACGGTCTTAGGATGAACTTAGACGATTATTCCGTAACAAAGAATGGCAATAAGATAGAACTTACATCTAAGGAATTCGATATTCTGAAATTATTCCTGCAGAATCCCAAAAAAGTATATACGAAAGCACAGCTCTACTCTCTTGTGTGGAAAGATACGTATTACGGTGATGAGAATGCGGTAAACGTCCATATCAGCAGACTGAGGAATAAGATAGAAGATAATCCCCGCAAACCGCGATATGTTATTACAGTATGGGGGGATTGGCTATAAGCTGGGAGATAAGAAAGATGAGCGATAAGACGATTCTGTTTTTTATGGCTTTGGCGTTATGTATTCTCAGTCTTATTATTTTGTACCAGCGATTTATCTATGCATTCATATTGGCGCGGGCTTTATGCAGTCATCATATACGATTGACTTTAATAATAGGAAGTTTATCCTTCTATGTTCAATTGGTACTGAAATCAGCAGTTATCGTAAGTATGAGCTTTATTGCATTGTTTGTAGGGATGGCAGTGAAATCTTCCAAAGCAGCAATTATCACCTCATTTCTGCTAATTTTCTTGACACAGGCGAACGTCGGTAATTTTACAATGGCGGACAATACGGTATTTCCAGTTGTTTTGACAGTGATTTCTCTGGGATTTGCAATCTTATCAATCTATAATGTAGAAAATAACGATTTGATTTAGGCTTGGCGGGAATGCTGTAAATTGAATAAATGGGAAACAATCGGTTAAAAATATACCTGTAAGTTGGATTTTAGAGCGTGTTTGAAAATTGAAGGAATGAGTTTCCAGACACACACTGGCGCATTTGGAGTGAATGGTATGGAATTTAGCAGACAGGTAATCCGGGAAATCCGGCGGTTGATTGTATTTACGGCAATATTATTTTTGTGCCTCTGGAAGCATGAAGTAGCGTTTGCGCTGCTAGGCGGAGTGATTCATGTGATTTTCCCATTTATACTTGGCGGAGCAATCGCATTTGTTCTGGGAGTACCGATGAATTATATCGAGAACAGATTGTTTCCGGAAAATAAGAAAAATAATTCGGGAATGATGAAACGGCTTGCCAGACCGGTAAGTCTAATCATCGTTCTTATTTTGCTGTTTGGAATTATATTTGCAGTGCTTTTTGTGCTGTTGCCGCAGCTTGGGAATACATTTGCCAATCTTGGGGACAGCGTGCAGGAATTTTTACCCAGGGTGCAGAGCTGGCTGGAACGGGTATTCCAGAATAATAAACAAATTATGGAAATGATAGACCAAGTGGAACTGGATTGGGACAAAATTACAGATATGGGAATCCGCTTTCTGCGGAGAGGAGCAGCCAGTATGGTAGGTTCTACTATGATTGTGGTGAGGGAGATTGTAAGCGCATTGGCAACTTTTTTTATTGCTTTTGCCTTTTCCTGCTATGTTCTTCTTCAGAAAGAACGGTTAAAGGTTCAGGGAAAGAAGATTTTGTATGCGTTTTTGCAGAAGGGCAAGGCCGAGGCGGCGCTGGAAGTGCTGTCACTGACATATTACACATTTTCCGGGTTCCTGACAGGACAATGTCTTGAGGCGGTTATTCTGGGCGGAATGTTTGTCGTTGCCATGACCGTATTTCGCTTTCCATATGCACTTCTGATTGGTATTATTATTGCATTTACTGCATTGGTGCCGGTATTCGGAGCATTTATCGGATGTGCGGTGGGCGTATTTTTGATATTTATCGTAAATCCGGCAAAGGCGATACTCTTTGTGGCGTTATTTCTGGTTCTTCAGCAGATAGAGGGGAATTTTATTTATCCTCATGTAGTAGGTAACTCGGTCGGGCTGCCTTCTATCTGGGTGCTGGCGGCAGTCAGCGTCGGGGGAACGCTGATGGGAGTTGTAGGGATGCTGATTTTTATACCAGTGGCGTCGGTGACCTACGCGTTGTTTCGGGAGATTATTTATTTGCTGCTGAAAAAGCGGGGGCTGAAGCCGGAGGAAATTGTGTAAAAGAGCTATGAAAGACCAACTATTAAAAGTCAAGTGGATAATTGAAAAAATCGAAAAGAAATTTTGCAGAAAAAAGAGCATGACAATAAGGCCTGCTGTCAGGCAA
>CATJPU010000256.1 GCA_949742505.1 uncultured Lachnospiraceae bacterium
TCAGAAAATTGTAGCAGTTGAACCAATCAATCTGACGCCGGATAGGAAGGAACGTTTGGAGAATTATGCTGACAGTGTTCTGCTGTATCCGGATATTCCGAAAGATGATGATGAAATCATACAGAGAATTGGAGACGCGGATGCGGTTCTGGTTAGCTTTACGACCTATATCGGCCGGGATGTTTTGTCGAAGGTTCCGAATGTGAAATATGTAGGCATGTGCTGCAGTTTGTATGCGGAAGAAAGCGCGAATGTGGATATTGCCTATGCCAGAGAGCATGGAATACAGGTAACCGGAGTCCGGGATTATGGAGACCGGGGAGTAGTGGAATATGTAATTTATCAGCTGGTCCGAATTCTTCATGGTTATGATTATCCTTGCTGGAGGGAACAGCCGCTGGAGCTGACGGATTTGAAGGTGGGAGTTATCGGACTGGGAACTTCCGGCGGTATGGTTGCAGAGGCGCTAAGATTTATGCTGGCAAATGTGTCCTATTATTCCCGCACCAGAAAGCCGGATAAGGAAAGTCAGGGAATCCGGTATATGGAGCTTGCGGACTTGCTGAGAGAGAATGAAGTAATTATAACCTGCCTAAATAAGAATGTAATTCTTCTTCATGATAAGGAATTTCAGATATTAGGTAATAAAAAGATTATGATAAATACGTCGATTGGACCGACATCGGATATGATTGCTTTAAGGAAATGGATTTCAAACAGGGAGAATATTCTCTGCTGCGACAGTAAGGGTGCAATCGGGGAGATTGCGGACGAGATATGGAATCAGGAGAATGTCATCTGCATGAACGGCTGCTCCGGGAAGACTTACCAGTCTTATGAACTGCTCACCAGAAAAGTTTTAGAAAACATGGAAA
Source organism: uncultured Lachnospiraceae bacterium (assembly GCA_949742505.1). Taxonomy (GTDB): domain Bacteria; phylum Bacillota; class Clostridia; order Lachnospirales; family Lachnospiraceae; genus Claveliimonas. Next base: position 876 of record CATJPU010000256.1, read on the forward strand.
GTTATTTGTCGGAATAAGATAACTTAAATCCCCGCCTATTGAAGAAAGGCGAGGATTTTTGCTATATAAGGGGTTAAGATATCGTTTGCAGAATTATAAAGTTCGTGCTTTGCGTCGGGTACTTTTATCAATTTAATCAGTCCCGGAGTTTGCCGGTGTATCTGCTTTGCGAATTGTTCTTGGGGACCGGAACAGACGAAGGTATCAAGCTCTGCCTGAAATAACAGCGTAGGAATCCTGATGTGTTTCCAGCCTTCAGTTAGAAGATCGTGTTCCATATGGAGCGCTTCTGACAACCATTTGTTGGTAGCGCCGTTCATCTGGAAGAGCGGCGCTGACTGCCTCTTCTTCTGATAATAATCAAAGCGTGCTTTGGAGGTGGAAGCGCTGGCCTCAAAGGTTTCGGTGTTGTCGTAAGGATGATGGCCGGACAGATAGTCTTTATCCTTTTTTAATTTGAGTTTCAACGGAATGATTGCCTTCACTGCTGCCAAAGGGATGCGTCCGGTTTGAGGGCGAATCATGGGAGAAGACAGTATCAGTCTGGTAAATAGTTCCGGTTCCTCAGAAGCGGCGCATGCTGCGATACTGCCGCCCATGGAATGGCCATATAAGTAGAGAGACAGCCCGGGGTAAGTCTGTTTTGCAATTGCTGCCGCAGCCAGCAAGTCATCTACATAAGTATGGTAATCTTCTATATGGACAAGAGAGAGGTCTTCCACAAGCCGGGCGCTCCGGCCATGTCCCAGATGTTCTGGAATAAATACATGCAAACCAGCTCTCAGAAAATAATAGGCAAGCTCAAAATATTTGTCAGCAGTTTCTGTAAAACCATGAGAAATCAGAATTAGTCCTCTGGGTTCATCGGCCTGATAACTGGCACAGTATACCGTTCTTTTCTGTTCTCTTTCGAGAAAGAGCTCCTGTCGCCTTCCGGCAAGGTAAGGTTCAACGATATGCTCCATCTGTTCTTCAAAATTCTGTTCTTTTAAAATCATAGAGTTCATCCTTTGCTTTTGAAGCGCGTCTGAAAATGCAGGGCACGCTTTCAGTTTATGAGCCGTAGTTTTGAAATATTTCCATCTGTACAGGTGGAAATATTTTGTCGTATGGATAGTATTGTACCATGGAATCAAATTTTCATAAAGAGGGGAAGCGAAAAAGATTGTTAACTATATATTATAAAAAAGTTGACAATTTGAAGTGATATGATTTATAGTGATGATGTAGGAAAACATTTATAGATTACAATGAACAGGAGGAATGAGACTATGGAACAGACAGTGGGAAAGATTTTATCGGCCAGGGCGCTGGTATTATGTGGAATGTTTGCGGCGCTGGTAGCAGTCGGCGCTTTTATTCAGATACCGGTACCTTATATGGATTATTTTACTCTTCAGTTTTTCTTTGTTTTGCTGGCAGGTATAATTCTTGGAGGAAAAAGGGGAGCGCTGGCAGTCGGATGTTATGTGGCTCTTGGTTTGGCAGGAATTCCAATCTTTGCGGCAGGAGGGGGAATCGGCTATATTTTTCGACCCAGTTTCGGGTATCTTCTAGGCTTTGTTGCGGCTGCGTTTGTAACAGGATTGATTTGTGAGAGGCGGAAGAATAGTTATGGAAATTTTCTGATTGCATGTCTGGCCGGTTTTGTGGTAACCTATGTAATCGGAATCCTCTATAAATATATGATACTTAATTTTTATGCGGATACGCCCGCGACGCTGGCAGTTATCTTCCTTTCCTGTTTTCCGTTGGACATGCCGGGAGACTTTGTGTTATGTCTGCTGGCGTCGGGAGTGGGACTCAGGCTGAAAAAGAGCGGATTTACGCCGGATTAATGTAACGATATTTGAGGCGGAGGCGTTAGATGAATTCGTGCGGGAAAAGGGCAGGGATATGGAATTGAAAGAGCAAATCAAACTGGAACAGATAGTTCGGGCAAAAGAAAAGGTACGAAACGGCGGACAGATTACAAGGGAGGACGCAATTAAGCTGTACGAGGCTCCGCTTGAGGAACTCTGTATAGCGGCGGATGTGATCCGCAAACATTTCTGCGGAAATGGGTTTGATATTTGTACTATTATTAATGGAAAGAGCGGGAAGTGTTCGGAGGATTGTAAATATTGCGCCCAGTCTGCATTTTACCATACAGGAGCGGAAGAATATCCGCTTCTTGATAAGCAGGAGATTGTCAGGCAGGCACGGTACAATGCGGAAAGAGGCGTACTTCGATATTCAATTGTCACTTCCGGAAAGGCGCTGAATGACAGGGAAGTAGCGGAAATGTGCGACGCTATTGGTGAAATAAAATCGCGGGTTAAAATAGAAGTCTGCGTATCCTTCGGGCTTCTTACCAGAGAGCAGTTCGCCAGAGTAAAAGAAGCGGGAGCTACAAGGGTACATAACAATCTGGAGACATCCCGAAGGAATTTCCCTAATATTTGTACGACTCATACCTTTGAAGATAAATTGAGCGCCATACGCGCGGCTAAAGAAGCGGGACTTAGAGTCTGCAGCGGAGGAATCATGGGGCTTGGGGAGACGCCGGAGGATCGGATTGACATGGCGTTTACCTTAAGAGAGCTGGAAGTAAAAAGCGTTCCGGTGAATATGCTGAACCCGATTCCGGGTACGCCCTATGAGAAGAATCCGCGGCTTGGAGTTCAGGATATGAGAAGGATTGCCGCCATATACCGGTTTATTCTGCCGGATGCATCAATCCGTCTTGCGGGAGGCCGGGGGCTTTTAGAGGACAAGGGCGAGTCCTGCTTTACCTCCGGGGCAAATGCGGTGATATCAGGTGATATGCTGACGACCTCTGGATATACGATTGAGTCGGATATGGCGATGATTCACCGCCTGGGATATCGGGAGGCGTTGTGTAATGAGTAAGGGATTATTTCTTACAGGGACGGGTACGAACGTCGGGAAGACTTATGTAACGGCGCTGATTGTGAAAAAGCTTCATGAGGCGGGAATCAGGGCCGGATATTATAAGGCGGCTTTGTCTGGGGCGCAGTCTGTTACAGACAGCGATGCAGGCTTTGTAAAACAGGTTTCCGGGATTACACAGCCAGATGAGACAATGATTTCCTATCTGTATCAGAATGCAGTGTCTCCCCATCTGGCGGCAAAACGGGAGGGGAGTCCGGCAACTCTCACCAGAATAAAGCAGGACTATGGCAGAGTATGCCGGATGTACGATTATGTTACAGTGGAAGGCAGCGGCGGCATTGTCTGCCCGGTAAGATGGGATGAGAACGGGCATATTCTTTTGGAAGATGTGGTAAAAGAACTGAAACTGAATGCGCTCATTGTAGCGGGTGCGGGGCTTGGTGCGATTCATGCGGCCGTCACTACCTCGGAATATATGCGGAATCATGGAATGCCGGCAAAGGGGATGATTCTGAATCATTATACCGGGGATGAAATGCACAGGGATAATCTAAATATGATAGAGGAACTTACCGGGGTTCCTGTAATTGCCTGCGTGGGCAGCGGGGATACAGAGCTTTCCATAGAGGCAGAGAAGCTGGCAGGATATTATGAGTAGAAGGTTTTCGGCGGCGGTAGGATAAGCGGTAATCATGTTGACTCGGCGAACAAGATTCGTTATACTCTCACTATGACAGTATATCAAGAGGCGGGGTAGAATGAATACAGAATTAAATCAGAAAAAGTATGGAGCGCAGATTCATGAAATGACTCACGCGGAGCTGCATGCGGCCGGTATTTCCCATGAACATGGATGGAGCAGAACAGATAGCCATATTCACGCAGGGGATGCGGAGCATACGCATGGGAGCGGCCCTCACAGGCATATTCACAGCATGGAGGAAAAGAAGGCGGTTATAAACCGCTTATCGAAGGCTATTGGCCATCTGGAAGCGGTAAAACGCATGGTGGAGAGGGACGAAGACTGCAGCGAGGTATTAATTCAGCTGGCAGCAGTGCGCTCGGCAATCAATAATACAGGGAAGGTCGTATTAAAGAATCATATTAACCACTGTATTGTAGAAGCAGTGGAGGAGAATGATAAAGAAGCAATCGAACTTCTGAATCAGGCGATTGATAAGTTTATGAAGTGATGACTGTATGAAGGATTTTATGATGCCTTAATACAAACCCTTTGGGCGGACTGGCAGGGTATACATAGATATATAGATAATTTAGACAGATTGTTGGAATTGTATGACGGACAGATACAGTTCTGATAATCTGTCTTCTTTTACGGATTTTCTTTATTAGTCTCATTTTTATATGTTTGTAACAGTTCACCCGTCGCCCGCTCCGGCCTACAAACTGTTACACATATGTTTATAGTTTAAAAAAATTTGTTGCAAACAATTTTATAATGATTTATTATGGAGATTAACACTCATGAGGAAGGAAGGGTTTGTGATGAATGGATTAAAGAAATTGTTTGCACCAGTGGATATGACAGTTGGAAAACCCTGGGAGGATATTGTTATTTTTACTGTGCCGATGCTGATTGGAAATATCGCGCAGCAATTGTACAATACGGTAGACAGCGTGGTGGTCGGTCAGTTTGTGGGGGATAATGCGCTGGCGGCGGTCGGGAGCGCCGGACCGATTCTGAATCTTCTGATTGTGTTATTTGTGGGAATCAGTATGGGAGCAGGAATTATGGTATCTCAGTATCTGGGGGCTAGAAACAGGGAAGCGCTGTCTAAGACGATTGGCACCTCGATTGTTCTGACGGCGATTGCGTCGCTGATTGTGATGGTATTTGCAACGCTGGCTGCGCGTCCGCTTCTGGAGCTTCTGCATACGCCTGAGACGATTGTTGACTGGTGCACGTCGTACTTAAGGATTTTGTTCATCGGCGTTGCAGGGATGGCATTTTATAATATTCTGAGCGGAATCTTAAGAGGATTGGGGGATTCCATGTCGGCCCTTTTGTATCTGCTGGTTGCAAGCGGCCTGAATATTGTGCTGGATTTGGTATTTGTGGCCAGGTTAGATATGGGGGTGGCAGGAGTTGCGCTGGCTACGGCGATTGCGCAGGGACTTTCCGCGCTGCTCTGTATCCGAAGGCTGACAAAGCTGAAGGAGCTTTTTGATTTGAAGTGGGAGTACATACGGTTATTTAAGAAATATGCCGCGGGAATGATTCGGCTTGGCGTGCCGTCCGGGGTGACACAGGCGATTATGTCTATGGCTATGCTGGTGGTGCAGTCCCTGACGAATAGTTTTGGAGAGTTATTCATTGCGGCTAATGTGATTGTAATGCGTGTAGATGGTTTCGCAATGATGCCGAATTTCTCTTTTGGTACGGCTATGACGACTTATGCGGGGCAGAATGTAGGCGCCGGGGAATATGAGCGCGTAGCGAAGGGAGCGAAGCAGGGAACTCTGATGGCGATGGGAACTTCGGCTGTGATTGTCGGACTGATTCTTCTGTTTGGAAGACATCTGATGGGCATATTTACGAATACTGCCGAACTGGTAACGCTTAGTATGAATATGATGACGATTCTGGCTGTCGGTTATGTGGCTGTGGCGGTAACCCAGACCTTATCGGGAGTTATGCGGGGAGCGGGAGATACTATGACGCCTATGTGGATTTCCATGGTCAGCACCATAGCTATCCGTGTGCCGCTGGCCTATGGACTGGTGCATTTAAGTAAGACACCGGAGCTTCCTCAGGGGGAGCGGGCGTGCATTTTTATTTCGCTGCTGATTTCGTGGGTTCTTGGGGCTGTGATTACCAGCATTTTTTATAAGAGAGGCAAATGGAGGGAGAAGGCGATTTAGGAGCCTTCTCTTCTTTTATGCCGCAGGCGGCCGCGTTGAGCGTGGGTACTGTTACACCTGCGACATTTTTAGTCGTTGGCGCAGCAGTTTCTTAATTTTTTAGAATAAATGATTTTCCTTGATGAAAGAAACGAAAGTCTGTGTCAAAGGCGTAAGAGGTTCTTTTACAATGAAAGCATTTACTGTCTCGCAGGAATCACGAATTGGAATTAATTTTATGTCCTGAAATAACTGACGGGTGGGCGAATCCTCATCGACGAAGGAGGAATTTAACAATCCGACTCCGATATTGTCTTTTAGAGCCTGATGCCATGCAGTAATCGAGCCTGCGGTAGTAACGATGTTGGGATTTCCGTATTTTTTCAGAATATGCACCGCGCAGTTGTAATTGCCTCCAATATTAGAAAAGACAATCAGCGGAGCTTTTATAATCGTCGAGAAAGAAATACTGTTGTATTTTGCGTAAACAGAGTCGAAAGAAACAGCGCAAAAAAATCTTTTGGAACTGAAAGGCTTTATGATAAGTTCCTGATTCTGCTTTTTTAGGAACAGTTCATGTTCCTGGGGAGAAGTTCCGGGAAGTACGACAAGTCCCAGACAGGCGCCCCTGCGGGAGTTTTTGTGCTGTATTATGGCGGAGAGCATGTCAGATACGTCTGTCTGAGCCAGATTTATCCTGATGTCAGGATACAGTTTCCTAAATTCTGTTATGGTCTTAGTAAGTCCGATTTCCATAAACATAGGGTTGGCATACAGGGAAATCGTTCCGGAAACAGGCGGAACGGGAGTCTCTGGACTTTTTTGTCCGATTTTAGTCAGCAATGAATCATATTCTTTTAACGTATGTTCAGAAAAGCGCAGGATTTCTCTGCCTGCGGCGGTTACCTGCATTCCTTTATGGGAACGTGTAAAGACAGAAATACCCAGTTCATTTTCGATCGAATTTAGCGAAAGGCTTAGCGCCTGGACTGAAATATTAAGATTCTGGCTTGCTTTATTCATGGATTTATCTTTGTGAATCTGAATTAAATATCTTAATTGCTCTAATCTCATAATTCTTACTCCCTTCTCAGCTATATTTTACAACTTTTGACACAGGGGTTCAAGTTTTTCTTGAAAGCTGGATTCCTCTTGAAGCAACTTCTCATATCGGAAATAGAAGGGTGGATATATATTTAACATATAGAAATTCATCTGGAAAAACGAAAGGAGAAGGAAGATGGAACACAGAATTATTGATTTTAGATGCCGTCCGCCTTATGGGGATTTTCTAAAGGGGGATATGTATAATGGGTATGCGCTTGAGTACAATGCACATTGGGGAGACGCGCCTTCTAAACCGCTGATTGAAAAGACGATGAAGTCTATGATGGAAGAGATGGAGCGCGGCGGAGTCCGTTACGGTGTCGTGGCGTCCAGACCATGGGCGGGAGTTACGAATGAGAGTGTGTGCAGGCTGGCGGAAGAATATCCTGAGCGCTACGTTGCGCTGGCGGCGATTCATGGGGAAAATCCTTTTGTAAAGGGAGTTGACGACGCCATTGAGGTTGTCAATCGTTTTATTTTAAATGGACCATGCAGAGGACTATGTTTGGAGCCTGGCTTTGTCCCGGATGTAAAATATAGCTGGAGAGCGGATGACGAAAGAATATATCCATTGTATGAGTATTGTGAAAAGAATGAGGTTATGATTAATTTCACATGGGGTAATATCGGCGCTAAAAATTTTATTGAGTTGTATAAACCGGAGTATATCGACAGGGTTGCAGCTGATTTCCCAAATCTTGTCATGGTGTTAAATCATGCGGGGTGGCCTTATATCATTGAACATTTGGGAATCGCAATTGCAAGGCCGAATTTGTATCTGGGAGTTGACGATGTATTAGCGCCAACCATGCCGGGGTATGAGATGTTTGTGAATGCTGCGAATCTGGCGCTGAAGGAAAAAATGATATGGGGGACATGTTTTCCAATCGGACCCGGGTTAAAAGAGTCGGTGGAATCTATCCGCAAAATGGGTATTACAGAGGAAGCGTTTCCGTATCTGATGTATCTGAATGCGGAAAAAGTGCTTGGAATTGGAGGGTAGTTATGACCGGGACAAAGGATACAAAGAGTAAAGGACTTCCGGCGGGGCTGACAGGCTGGCTTGTCAGTATACTGATTCCGGTGATGATTGGTATTATTCCGGATAATTCGTTATATACGAAGCCGTTGAAATTATTTTTTATGATTACATTATTCGTAATCTGTCTGGTGGCGTTTAATCTGCTTCCGCTTTTGGCTTCGGCAGTGCTGCTGCCGGCGCTCTATACAGTGTCGGGGGTAGTGCCGGCAGATACGGCGTTTGGCTCATGGACGAATACTACGGTATGGATGATTCTGGGAGCGCTGGTGTTAGCGACTGTTTTGGATGAATGTGGTCTGCTGATACGGATTGCGTACTGGACGATTCGTAAATGCGGAGGTACGTTTACGAGAACATTATACGGGATTTTTATTGTGGGTATTATTCTGAATCTGATTACTTTTTGCAATGCGTTTGTGATTACAATGGTACTGGTCTACGGTATCTGCAAGGCAATGAATTTGAAACCCTCAAAAGAATCGGCGCTTATCTGCCTTGCAGGGTGCTGCGCGGGCGTTACTCCAAGTTCTTTTTTGTATAATCCGGGATACGTATCTCTCATGGAGACAGCGGTTCAGAATTATATTCCTGATTATAAGATGGGAATCCTGGACATGCCGCAGTATTTGTGGGGACTGATTCTGTGCTGTGTAATTACATTGTTTGTTCTTACGAAGTTGTACGGAGCAAAGAATATGAAATTTGAGGGCGGCAAAGAATATTTTGATATGAAATATAAGGAGCTGGGGCCGATGAGCAGGAAGGAGAAGAAAGGTCTGGCAATCGTCGGTATACTTTTAATTTATCTGATTACCACTAATCTGACAGGTCTTCCGGCAGCCTACGGATTTATGCTGATTCCCTATCTGCTCTTTGTGCCGGGAATTTCGGTAGGGAATGGGGAAATGGTAAAGAAAATTAATTTTCCGATTATTTTCTTTATTGCATCCTGTCTTGGAATTGGAGTCGTTGGCAATGCGGTGGGATTCGGTGATTTTATAGCTAGCATCGCGGTTCCGATGCTGGCAGGAAAGAGTACCTTAACGGCTTGCCTTGCGTTTCTTGCTTTTGGCGCGGCGGCAAATTTATTTATGACGCCGTATGCGATGGTAGGAGGGCTTTCGATTCCTTTCGCAAATGTTGCGTTACAGCTTGGAATGAGCCCTGCGGCGGCCTGTATGATTCTGGTATTTGCGTGCGATCTCGTTTTTCTGCCGCATGAGGTTGCCGGATATTTGGTAATGTATGGATTCGGATTAATGCCGATGAAGGAATTTATAAAAACACAGTCATTAAAATCATTGGTTATGCTGATTGTATTTGTTTGCGTGATGTTCCCGCTGTGGGGATTGATGAGTATGTTGTAAAAGGAGTATAGTTATGAGTCAAAAATATAAGAAATTATTTTCGCCGGTCAGAGTTGGCAATGTAGTATTGAAAAACAGGATTGTATCCGGACCAATGAATACAGCCTATACGAATCATGATGGTACGATTAATCAGAGACAGATTGCATATTATATGGAGCGGGTAAGAGGAGGCGTCGGAATGCTGACCGTTGAGGCGGCTCCGGTGGAATGGCCCTATGGCAAGGGAGGGCGCAGACAGCTGAAAATGAATGATCCATGCGTGACGCCGGAATGGAGCGATTTAATCCCTTCTGTTCACGCCTATGGCTGTAAGATTATCTGTCAGTTGAACCATCTTGGCTTCCGGGCAAACCGTTATGTCAATATGAATACGGAGAATGTGACGGCGTCTGCTGTTCACAGGTATTCTGAACAGTATCCGGCAAGAGCGCTGACGATTGCAGAAATTGATGCTTTGATACATAAATACGAGCTTTGTGCAGGGATTGCCTGTGAAGCAGAGTTCTATGGGATTGAAATTCATGCGGCGCACGAATATTTATTTAACCAGTTTTTAAGTCCTCTGACGAATTACCGGACAGATGAATATGGAGGAAGTCTGGAAAACAGAGCCCGGTTTTTAATCCGAACGATAGAAGCGGTAAGGAAGGTGATCGGGACAAAGAAGATACTGAGCGTCCGGCTGCCGGTTACAGACTGGCGCGAGGATGGCCTTACGCTGGAAGAGGGAGCAAAGATTGCAAAAATGTGTGAGGATGCGGGGGCGGATATGATTAGCTGCTCCACTGGTTTCTCTGTGTCGCCGGACCAGTGTTTTGAGACGGAATTTTCACCGGAAGGCCAGAGGATTCATTTTGGAACTTCCGTTAAGAAAGAAGTGAAGACTGCGAAGGTCGGCGTGGCAGGGAAAATCCGTACGCCGGAGATGGCGGAGAAGATTTTGAAGAACGGCGACGCGGATTTGATTATTATGGCAAGGACAATGCTGGCAGATCCGAACTGGCCGGTAAAGGCACAGATGGGACGGGAGAATGAGATACGGAAATGTATGAGCTGTCTGGAGTGCTTCAAAATGTTCCGGCCTCTCGGGGCAAATATGAGATGTGCCATTAACCCCTTTGTCGGGTTTGAATGGATGGCGTCGGAAAATAATGTGCCTGGGGCAAGTCATAGGAAGAATATTCTGATTATAGGCGGGGGCATTGCCGGAATGCAGGCGGCAATCATCGCCAAAAAGCGGGGGCATCAGGTGGAGCTTGTTGAGAAACAGGGATATTTGGGCGGACAGATGCTGCTTGCAGGAACGCTGCCATATAAAGAAGGAGTCATCACAGCAATGCAGTGGTTTGCGGATGAAGTAAATCGTCTGGAAATACCGGTTTCTCTTAATACAGAGGCGGACCTGGAATATGTAGAGATGAAAAAGCCGGATGCTGTCATTCTTGCAATCGGCTCAGTATCGGTAAGGCCGCCGGTAAAGGGGATGGAGCTGGCGGTTGATGCATGGGACGTTTTGCGCAATGCCAAAGACTTGCCCGAAGAGAAGAATATTGTGGTGATTGGCGGCGGAACTGTGGGGTGCGAGACGGCGGATTTGTTAGTAAAATCGAAGAATAAACTGACCGTAATCGAGATGATGCCAGAACTTTGTAACGGACAGGAAGCGTCTCATCGCGGTCACCTGCTTGCGGAGCTTGAAGAAGCAGGCAGCAGGCTTTTGGTAAACAGCGCCGTACAGGAAGTGACGAAAGAGAGCGTGATATACAAAGACAGCGAAGGGAAGATTCATGAAGCAGCCAGTGATATGACAATCGTAGCTACAGGACAGCGTCCTGCGAATCCGGAATTTGCCGGAGAGCTTATGGCGAAGGGGATTATGGCGTATACCATTGGAGACGCAACGGCCACAGGCAACTTCCGTCTGGCTACAAGAAGCGCATTCGATATCGTTATGGCAATTTAGGCAGTCGGTGTTGCTTCCAGCGGGGGCTTTGACTTAAAAAGAGGAGATTTTGAAACAGGCGGGAGCAAAGATTCCTGTCTGTTTTGATATCAATATGTTATTACCATTTTTTAGAAAGTGAAAATCTGATGAATGTGAAAGATTTTCTTGACTTTTGAAAACAAATGGTACAACATTTGACTAAAATAATATTTTTGGTCATATAGAAAGAAGGGTGGACGATGGCAAAAGGTTTTACAGAGAGGGAAAAAGATAATATCAGAAAGAGACTGGAGGGAGCCTGTAAGCAGAGCTGGACGCAGCATGGTTATAAGAAAACAAATGTGGAGGATATTTGCAGGCAGGCATATCAAAGGGGGGGTTTTATCTTTTTTTTGAATCGAAAGAAGCTCTCTTTTGCGAGGTTTTATGTTCTGTTCCGGAGCAAATCTGCGATGCTGCCTCTAAGATAATCTAAAGTCAAAAGGATAAATATGGCGTTGCAAAAGCGTTGAAGCAGATTTATCGGGAATATGATAAGAATAATTTTTTATATGAAGCGGATAACATGGATTGCACTAATTTTATGAATAAGTTATCGGAAGAACAGGCAAAGAAAATAGAAGCGTCGAATGATATGAGCCGGTAGCTTTTTTAACCGGCCGTATTTGAGATTTAAGATTCAGCCGGATGTGTCACTTGCAGTTGATAAGCTTGCTGGATGGGACCGGAGAGTGGGGGATAGTAAAAATATCATTATAATAAATAATATTGTGTTGTTTGCAGGCTTGGCAACCCTCAGAATAGTAGAACCTGAAAAATAAAAAAAGCTTTAAATCCTCCATTTTTAAGGATTTAAAGCTTTTAGTTAAAATGCCGCAGACCGGAATCGAACCGGTACGGGTATCACTACCCACGGGATTTTAAGTCCCGGGCGTCTGCCAGTTCCGCCACTGCGGCATATCTACAA
>CATJPU010000257.1 GCA_949742505.1 uncultured Lachnospiraceae bacterium
CTAAGTTTGCTATAATGTTTGCGTATGAAGGAGGCAAATATTCATGAACTATGGAAGAAAAAAAGCTTCAAAAAGGCAAAAAGATATCACTTCCAAAAATGCCATGCAGGGCAAACGTATTGGAGTCAGACTTTTTAAGGCCTTTATACTTTTGCTAATTGTCGGCTGCGTCTCTGTAGCGGCGGGCGGTATACTTTTTATCAAGAAGATCATCGACGATTCGCCGGATATTTCTCCGTCCGATGTGCGTCCCAGCGGTTATACCACCTTCGTGTATGCCGATGACGGCACCACCGAGATTGAGCGTTTTATCGCATCTGGCTCCAATCGTGTATACAAATCGATTAACGAAATTCCAGAAAGCTTACAGCATGCCTTCGTAGCCATCGAGGACGAGCGTTTCTACGAGCACAAGGGAATTGACCCTAAAGGTATCTTAAGAGCAGCAATTGTAGGTATTTCCCATGGAGGACATTTTACAGAAGGCGCAAGTACGATTACCCAGCAGCTAATTAAGAATAATGTCTTTCCCAATTTCGTTTCAGAAAATACTTTCAGCGAAAAGGTTGAGCGTAAGCTTCAGGAACAATTCCTCGCTCTCGACATTGAGAAACAGATGACCAAGGACGAGATTCTTGAAAGTTATATGAATACCATTAACCTGGGCCAGAGCACGCTCGGCGTACAGGCTGCCGCCAAGCGTTACTTTAACAAAGACGTCTCTGAATTAAGTCTTTCTGAGAGCGCTGTCATTGCAGGAATCACCCAGAACCCTTCTGCATATAATCCGATTAACTATCCGGAAGAGAATGCCAAACGGCGTTCTAAAGTTCTCGGTGATATGTTAAAGCAGGGATATATCGACCAGGCCGCTCACGACGAAGCCATGGCCGACGACGTTTATGCCAGAATCCAAAGCGTTAACAATGAGGTGGGACAGGATTCCCCATACACTTATTTTGTAGACGCTTTGTCCGAGCAGGTAATTGACGACTTGATCTCACGTCTCGGTTACTCGGAATCCCAGGCTTATAACGCCCTTTACAGCGGGGGGTTAAGCATATACACCACACAGAATCTTGCTATGCAGCAAATCTGCGATGAAGAGATGAACAATCCGGATAACTATCCCTGGCTGACAGAGGTAGGGATTGGTTACGCTTTGACGGTCACTCGTGCAGACGGAACCGTAGAGAATTACAGCTCCAGCCATTTACGGCAATACGCGCTGAACACCAGAGGCGACAGACAGGGGCTCCTGTATTCTTCCGAGGAAGAGGCAAGAGCTTTTGTAGAAGAATGGAAATCCACCATTGCAAGGGAAGGGGACACTTATATCGAGAATTTAACATTAACCCCTCAGCCTCAAGCGGCGGTAACCCTTATGGATCAGACCAACGGACAGATTAAGGCAATCGTAGGAGGCCGCGGTGATAAGACTGCAAGCCAGAGTTTAAACCGGGCATATCAGGGCTCTCCAAGACAGCCTGGCTCCTGCTTTAAGATTCTGTCCACCTATGCCCCAGCGCTGGATACCTGCGGAAAAACTCTCGCAACCATTATCCGCGACGAACCATGGCACTACTCTAACGGCGCGCCCCTGAAAAACGCGTCCGGCGGTTATCTGGGCGACATCACTATGAGAAAGGCGATTGAGCAGTCCCAGAACGTCTGTGCCGTTAAGATGATTAATGAAGTTACACCGGCTCTGGGTTATCAGTATGCGCAGAATTTCGGCCTTACCACTTTGGAGGAAACCGACAAAGTAGAATCAATTGCTCTTGGCGGTTTGACAAAAGGCGTATACAATTACCAACTGTGCGGTGCATTTGCCGCGATTGCAAACGGCGGCGTCTATAACAGTCCTACGCTTTATACCAAGATTCTTGACCACGACGGCAATGTACTTTTAGAAGGAAACAAAGAAACGAGAACCGTTATCAAGGACTCCACCGCAGCTCTGCTTACCAGCGCTATGCTGGATGTTGTTACCAAAGGTACCGGACGAAACGCCAGACTTGACAATATGCCGGTAGCCGGCAAAACCGGAACCACCGACCATGATCAGGATCTTTGGTTCTGTGCATTTACACCATATTATACCTGTGCAGTCTGGGGCGGTTATGATGAGAACAAGTCCCTGACCAGTATTGATACCCAGTACCGTTTCCGAATCTGGAGAGGCATTATGAGCCGAATCCACGCCGATTTGGAATACAGGGACTTTAATATGCCCACATCAATTGAGCGGAAAACCGTCTGTTCTATCAGCGGCTGTCTTGCAAGAGCCGGCTCCTGTCCGGCAGTCACAGAATTTTTCGCCGCAGGAAGCGTACCAGATGAAGTATGTCCTGGACATGGCGGTTATAGCGACGGCTACGATGACAGCGGCTATGGCGGCGAGAATCTTGACGATGAAAATCCAAGCGGTGAGAATCCCGACGGCGGGAACCCCGATGGCGGGAATAATCCAAGCGGCGAAAATCCCGATGAGAACAACAACGGAGGTGAACTGCCTCCAGAGGGTGGTTCCGATCCGGTTCCGGAACCGACTCCCGAGCCAACACCGGAACCCACGCCGGAACCCACTCCTGAGCCCCCCGCTGAATAATATAAAATATAACAAAAATGCGTGATTCCTGTTTTGCATACAGGTCTCGCGCATTTTTATTTATCATATCGGAATCTTCGCTCCCTATAAAAATTCTCCTTCAGGTTTAAGAAAGAATCAGTCTTGCCGCACCACAAATTCCCGCATCATTGCCGAGTTTGGCCAAAACAAACCTTGTATCCTTATTTGCAAAAAATGCTTTCTTTTGAAATGGCTTCTCAATATATGGAAGCAGTACCTCTCCCGCCTTCGATACTCCTCCTCCAATTACAATTACGGCAGGATTCACAATCACCGCCAGATTCGCCATTGCCTCGCCAAGATAGATTCCGAATTCCTCTGCAATCTGAACTGCAACATCATCGCCCGCCTTCACCGCGTCAAAGACGTCCTTTGCGCTCATCTTTGTCCCTCTCAGAATACTTTCATCTTCATTCGCCGCAAGCCTCTTCCTGGCAAGTCTGGCAATCCCCGTAGCAGACGCATACTGCTCCAGACATCCGTGAAGACCGCAGCCGCAGCTTTCCTCTTCATCCCGCCTCACGCACATATGCCCAATCTCTCCGCCTGCGCCGGTCGCTCCAACCAACATCCGTCCGTCAATAACGATTCCGCCTCCCACACCGGTTCCAAGCGTAACCATAACGATATTCTTTTCTCCCATACCTGCTCCCAGCCACATCTCTCCCATGGCCGCTACATTGGCGTCATTTCCCGCTTCCACACGCATGCCTCCGAGAAGGGCCTGAAGCTCCGCCTTTACTGCTTTATAACCCCATCCCAAATTCGCCGTACTCTGCACAACTCCTTCTTCGTCAACCGGAGCCGGAATGCCGATTCCCACGCCCTCAATGTCTTCGCTTAGAATTTCTCTTTCCTCTGCCTTCTTCATAATTGCATCTGCGATATCCGGCAGAACCGCTTCGCCTTCATTCTCAGTCCTGGAAGGAATCTCCCATTTATCCAATACATTCCCCTCTGTGGAAAACAATCCCATCTTTACCGTTGTTCCGCCCACGTCTACACCAAAACAATACTTCATAACCTGTCTCCTATCTTTATCCTGTTACTTGCAAAAAACAGTTTCTCATTTATGAGTTCTTTGTAAGATTTTCCTGTACCCGCTTGTACAGCTCCTGCGCCGCATTATAGCCCATTTTTTTCTGTCTGTAATTAATTGCCGCCGTCTCGACAATAATTGCCAGATTACGTCCTGCTCTGATGGGGAGCTGATGACACACTACCTTATTGCCAAGAAATTCCGTATATTCTTCCTCCAATCCCAGACGCTCGTATGCTTTCTCCCGGCTCCAGTCTTCCAGCCTGATAACCAGATCAATATTCTGGGTTTCCCGTACGCTAAGCACACCAAACAGCATCTTTACATCCATGATCCCAATACCTCGGAGCTCGATGAAATGTCTGGTAATATCCGGCGCCATTCCTACAAGCGTCTCGTTGCTGACTTTATGAATCTCTACCACATCGTCGCTGACCAGACGATGCCCTCTCTTAATCAGTTCCAGCGCAGACTCGCTCTTTCCGATTCCGCTTTCACCGGTAATCAGAACGCCAACGCCATATACATCTACCAAAACTCCATGAATAGAGATACAGGGCGCAAACTGCACATTCAGCCAGCGAATCAGCTCTGCTGAAAATGCCGATGTCTTCTGCTCTGTCAGAAATATAGGAACCTGGGCTTCGGTCGCCTTCTCAAGCAGCATCGGTTCCGGCTGCAGACTCCGGCAGAAAATCAGACATGGAATCTGACAGGCAAGCAGCTTGTCATAGATCTCCGCCTTTTTCTCCATATCCATTGTCTCTAAAAAAGTATATTCCACATATCCGATAATCTGAACCCGTTCACTGTCAAAGTGTTCAAAGTAGCCTGTTAATTGCAGTGCAGGCCGATTCACATCCGGGTCAGTCAGATATTTATCCGTTAATCCCACATCTGGCGTCAGGTTTTTTAGGTCCATCTTCTCCACAAGCTTGGACATCTCTAATTTTGGCATTGGTATAATTCCTCCTGTTGTTATTACATCTTGTCTTTCTTACTGCTCTTCCCGCTCGCGCCACTTCAAAAGCTTCGCTTTCACAGCGCCCTGCGCTAGCTACTATACGTTCATTGTACCACATTTTGGCGGTTATGGATGAAAAAATTTGTATACTGCTTCCGCTGATGCTTCGTTCATGGCAGGCAGCGCTTTTAGTTCGCTGATCTCTGCCTGCCGTATCTCATCTAAACTGGCAAAGGACCGCATCAATTCTTTTCTTCTTGCAGGTCCGATTCCAGGAATATCATCCAATATGGAGCGCACCTGTCCCTGACTTCTCAATTTCCTGTGATACTCGATTGCAAATCGGTGCGCTTCGTCCTGAATCCGGGTGATTAGCTTAAATCCTTCTGAATTTCTCTCAATAGGAATCTCTTTATTATTAAAATACAACCCCCGGGTCCGGTGATTGTCGTCCTTCACCATACCGCAGACCGGAATATTTAAGCGCAGCTTATCAAGTACCTTAAGCGCAATATTTACCTGTCCTCTCCCTCCGTCCATCAACAGAAGATCCGGGAACCGGGTAAAACTGTCCTTTCCTTTTTCCTCTTCCTGTTCCCTCATACCATGCTCAAATCTTCGGGTCAGCACTTCTTCCATACTAGCATAATCATCCGGCCCCAGCACGCTCTTGATCCGGAATTTCCGGTAATCATTCCGTTTCGGCTTCCCTTTTTCGTAAACCACCATAGAACCTACCGAATCATAACCGCTGATATTGGAAATGTCGTAGGCTTCCATCCTCACAATACCAGTCAGCCCCAAAAGAGTTTCCAGTTCCTTTACTGCGCCGATAGTCTTTCCTTCCTCCCGTTTCAGTCTCTCCTTATCTCTGGAAAGTACCAGCTCAGCGTTCTTTGCAGCAAGTTCAACCAGCTTCTCCTTCGTTCCCTTCTTAGGCACGCGGAACCGAACCTTCCGTCCCCTTTTGCCGCTCAGCCATTCCTCCAAAAGCGCCGCGTCGGGAAGTTCTGTCGGAAGCATAAGTTCTGACGGAATATAGGGTGTTCCGGAATAAAACTGTCTGATAAAGCTGGAAAATATATCATCCTCTGTCTCATCTCCCGTAAGCCTCAAATAGAAGTGGTCTCTGCCAATCAGCCTTCCGCCCCGGACAAAAAATACCTGAACCACCGCGTCTTCATTTTCTGACGCCATTGCCAGAATGTCTCTCTCCTCACCGGCAGTATTGGTGATTTTCTGCTTCTCGGCAATCTTTTTCACACTTTCCATCAAATCCCGGTATTCCACTGCTTTCTCAAATTCCAACGCCTCCGACGCTTCCAGCATTCTCTGTTCCAATTCTCTGACAACCGGCTCATAATCGCCATTTAAGAAACGTACTGCCTGTGAAATAGATTTCTCATAATCTTCCTGACTGATATAACCCTGACAGGGCGCTTTGCACTGATGAATATGATAGTTCAGACAAGGTCTTTCCAGCCCGATATCCTTCGGAAGCTTCCGATTACAGCTCCGAATCTTATAGAGTTTGCGAATCAGCTCTATGGTATCCTTCACCGCCCCTGCGCTGGTATAGGGTCCAAAATATTTCGCCTTATCCTTATGCATCTGTCTTGCTAACATCACTCTTGGAAACGGCTCATGAACCGTCACCTTAATAAATGGATAACTCTTATCATCCATCAGCATTGTGTTGTACTTGGGACGGTGTTCTTTAATCAGATTACATTCCAGCACCAGCGCTTCTAACTCTGAATCTGTAATGATATACTCAAATCTCGCAATATGGGTCACCATCTGCTCAATCTTCGGCCCCTTATTTCTGCTGGACTGAAAATACTGCCTGACACGGTTTTTCAGGCTGACCGCCTTGCCTACATAGATGATTTCGTCCTTCGCATCATGCATTAAGTATACTCCCGGTTTCGCTGGAAGCTTCTTTAATTCCTCCTGTATATCAAACATACTTTTCCCTCTCTTCTTTCGTCCATTATAGCAAACTCTCCCAAACCTGAAAAGAGAGAAAGCTTAAAGCTTTCTCTCTTCATTAAAAGTATGGTTATAATTCACATGCCTCTTCCGGCAGAGGACTCATAGCGATTCTCTCCTCCGTCTTCTTCGGCGCATCCGGGTCAATGCCTTCCACCTCATGGAAAATCTTCATAAATTCCTTACCGGTAATGGTTTCCTTCTCAATCAGAAATGCTGCGATTTTATCCAGCGACTGCCGGTGTTTTGCAAGAAGGCGCTTCGCCTCCTCATATGCTCTCTTCAGCATATCCATAACTTCCTGGTCAATCTCTGCCGCTGTAGCCTCGCCGCAGTTCTTTACTGCCCTTCCGTCCAGATACTTATTCTGAATAGATTCCAGCCCAATCAGGCCGAACTTCTCACTCATGCCATACTGGGTAATCATGGCCCTTGCCGTCTTTGTGGCCTTCTCAATATCATTGGATGCCCCGGTCGTAACGGTATCGAATACAATCTCCTCCGCCGCCCGGCCGGCCAGCATACTTACGAGCATTGCTTCCAGCTCCTTCTTTGTATTCAGAAACTTCTCTTCCTCCGGCGTCTGCATCACATACCCAAGAGCTCCCATGGTTCTCGGCACAATCGTAATCTTCTGAACCGGCTCCGCGTCTTTTTGCAGCGCGCTTACCAGCGCATGGCCTACTTCGTGATAAGACACAATCCGGCGCTCCTCCTGACTCATGATACGATCTTTCTTCTCCTTACCTACCAGCACAACTTCCACAGCTTCAAACAAATCACTCTGGCACACCGCGCTTCTTCCATTCTTTACGGCAGTAATTGCAGCTTCATTAATCATATTGGCAAGGTGCGAGCCTACTGCGCCGGAAGTTGCCAGCGCAATTGCCTCCAAATCCACCGTTTCATCCATCCGCACATTCTTGGCATGAACCTTCAGTACGTCCACGCGTCCTTTCAGATCCGGACGCTCCACAATAATTCTCCTGTCAAACCGCCCCGGTCTGAGAAGCGCCGGGTCCAGAATCTCCGGCCGGTTTGTCGCCGCCAGAACAAGCAGTCCTTTGTTTGTATCAAAACCATCCATCTCCGCCAGAAGCTGATTTAACGTCTGTTCCCTCTCGTCATTCCCTCCGAGCTGATTATCTCTGCTCTTACCAATGGCGTCAATCTCATCAATAAAGATAATACAGGGAGCTATCTTCTGAGCTTCTTTAAAGAGATCTCTCACTCTGGAAGCGCCCACGCCTACATACATTTCTACAAAAGCGGAACCTGACAGAGAAAAAAACGGCACCTTTGCCTCGCCTGCAACCGCTTTGGCAAGCAGAGTCTTACCGGTTCCCGGAGGTCCCACAAGCAGCGCGCCCTTCGGAAGCTTCGCCCCCACTCCGGTATACCTGTCCGGATTATGCAGGAAGTCTACCACCTCCTGAAGAGACTCCTTCGCCTCATCCTGTCCGGCCACATCCTTGAAAGTAACGCCCGTCTCCTTCTCCACATACATCTTGGCGTTGCTCTTACCAATCCCCATAGGTCCGCCGCCCTTTGTCATATGCCGGAAGGACCAGTAGAACATTCCGATAATCAGCACAATCGGCAGAAACGTAAGTATAATATTCATTACAACCACAGAAGTGGTATCCGGAATCTCCTGCTCATACTTGATTCCCGACTTATATAAACGCTCGGAAAGATTATCGTCCCTCATAACTCCGGTATAATACTCCTTACCGGTTCTCTCTCCCTTTTCTTTCTTAGCCGTAATAGAAATACGATCGCTGGAAACAACAACCTTCTCCACCTTATGCTGCTCAATCATTTTCAGAAATTTGTCGTAGGTAATCTCTTCTGCCGTTGCATTTCTCTGAAACTGATACAGTGTCAGTACCAAAAAGGTCGTAATCACCGCAGTGAGAATTACAAACGAAATCCCCTGCTTATTATTCCTATTCTTATTATCATTCTGATTATTTCTATTTTGATTGTTTCTATTGCTTTGGTTATCCATAACACTCCTCCTGTGTCTGTCAGGACTGCCGTACATATTCTTTGCTCCGGCAGCCTGTCATTACTTATTATAGTTACCCCTACCTTTAAAATCAACAAAAACATTATGAAAATATTGTAAACTGGCTACATCCTGTAGTATACTGAATATAGTGTTTTTTTATGAGCGAATCGTCCGTTCCGAATTACAGTTTGCCTGGCGCCTTCTCTGACGTTCGCACTGTAACCGTTCCGGAAATATATAAAGAGAATGAGGGATACACAAATGAAAATTGGATTTGACAACGACAAATACCTTACTATGCAGTCCGCCCATATCAGGGAACGCATCAGTCAGTTCGGCGGCAAACTGTATCTGGAATTCGGAGGCAAATTATTTGATGATTACCATGCCTCCAGAGTACTGCCCGGATTTCAGCCGGACAGTAAGCTTAAGATGCTCAAAGAACTTGCCGATCAGGCGGAAGTAATTATCGCTATCAGCGCCGGAGACATTGAGAAGAATAAAGTCCGGGGAGATTTGGGAATCACATACGATTCAGACGTTCTCCGCCTTCGGGACGCATACATCAATTCCGGATTGTATGTTGGAAGCGTTGTCATCACCCAGTACGCCGGACAGTCCGCCGCTGATTTATTTAAAACCAGACTGGAACGTCTTGGCATCAAAGTATATATCCATTATCTGATACCCGGTTACCCGGCAAATGTGCCGCTGATTGTAAGCGACGAGGGTTATGGGAAAAATGATTATATCGAAACCTCCAGACCTTTGGTTGTTGTAACGGCTCCCGGCCCCGGAAGCGGTAAGATGGCAACCTGCCTTTCCCAGCTCTACCACGAACACAAGCGGGGAATACAGGCCGGATATGCCAAATTTGAGACATTCCCTATCTGGAACATTCCGCTGAAACATCCGGTGAATCTGGCTTATGAAGCGGCAACTGCTGATTTGAACGACGTGAATATGATTGATCCCTTCCATCTGGAAGCTTACGGAGAGACTACCGTAAATTATAACCGGGATGTAGAGATTTTTCCGGTGCTTTCCGCAACCTTTGAGCGTATTTACGGTGAAAGCCCTTACAAATCTCCCACCGATATGGGCGTCAATATGGCCGGACGCTGCATCTGCGACGATGAAGTCTGTAAGGAGGCCTCCCGGCAGGAGATTCTTCGCAGATACTATGAGTCCCTGCGCAGATTTCTGATTGGCGTATGCACAGACAACGAAGTATATAAGATTGAGATGCTGATGAATCAGGCAGGCGTTACGGTACATGATCGTCCTGTTGTAGACGCGGCTCTTGCCAGAGCAGAAGCCACCGGCGGACCTGCCGCCGCTTTGGAACTGCCTAACGGTCAGATTGTAACCGGTAAGACTTCGCCGCTATTAGGAGCCTCCGCCGCACTTCTTCTGAACGCCTTAAAGATTCTGGCAGGAATCGGCCACGAACGGAAAGTCATTTCTCCGGAAGCCATTGAGCCGATTCAGAAGCTCAAAGTAAAGTATTTAGGCAGTAAGAATCCCAGGCTCCACACTGACGAAGTTCTCATTGCGCTGTCAGTCAGCGCCGCAACCGACAGATGCGCCCAATTGGCTCTTGATCAGCTCCCGAAGCTAAAAGGCTGTCAGGCCCATACTTCTGTTATGATTAGTTCTGTAGACATCATGCAGTTTAAGAAACTGTCCGTTCAGGCAACCTTTGAAGCCAAATATGAGAAGAGTCCGGCTAATTTCTAAATGCAATGTGACGAATCTCTCACCAAAAAGTCACGCAATTGTAAGCGCAAAGTTCTATAATATGAGTGTCCGCAAACATTATATGAATAACATAAGGAGGCTCATATTATGGGATTTTTAAAAATCGAAAACTTATACAAAGTCTACGGGAAAGACGAAAATCAGGTTGTCGCATTAGACGGCGTTTCTCTTTCCATTGATAAGGGAGACTTTACTGCTATTATCGGCTCTTCCGGTTCCGGCAAATCTACGCTGCTGCATGCCATCGCCGGAGTCGACGTGCCTACAAGCGGTAAGATTTACCTGAACGGACAGGACGTCTATGGTCAGAGCAAACACAACCTTGCCATTTTCCGCAGACGGCAGGTAGGATTAATCTACCAGTTCCACAACCTGATTCCTACGCTGAATGTCGTAGAGAATATCACGCTCCCGATCCTTATGGACCGGCGGAAGGTAAACAAGAAACGTCTTGATAATCTTCTGGAACTCTTAGGATTAGAGGACCGGCGGACGCATCTTCCGAATCAGCTCTCCGGAGGCCAGCAGCAGCGCGTAGCCATTGGCCGGGCCTTAATGAATACGCCCCAGGTGATGTTAGCCGATGAACCAACCGGAAGCTTAGACAGCCGAAACGGACATGAAATTATTAAGCTGTTAAAGAAAAGCAACCAGGAATACGGCCAGACGCTGATTCTGGTCACCCACGATAATAAAATTGCCTTACAGGCCGACCGCATCATCCGTATCTCGGACGGCAAAGTTACGCAGGATGAAAGGCAGGTGCGCCGGTCATGAATATTTTCCACAAGATTGCCCTGCAGGGGCTGAAGAAAAACCGTACCCGTACACTGGTAACCATTATCGGCGTGCTTCTCTCCTCTGTTATGATTACAGGCGTCATAACCTTTGGGGTCTCGCTGCTGGATTATATGACAAGAGGCGCCATGCAGAAATACGGCGACTGGAACACGGCGTTTCTGAACGTGAATCCGTCTTTTGTTCAGGAACGGATGCAGGACGAAGAAACGGCCGGCACAGTTTCCTTTGATGATATCGGCTATATCATGCCCGGCGGCGCGGGCAGCCCGGAAAAACCCTACTTGTTTGTCGCCGGATTTACACAGGAAACGTTCGACGCTCTGCCCATAACCCTGATGTCAGGCAGACTCCCGGAAAATAGCGGTGAGGTCATTATTTCCGCAAAAGCTGCTTTGGAAGGCGGTATTTCCTACAGCACCGGAGACACGATTACCGCTGCTGTGGGGAGCCGCTTAAAGGACGGTGAAGAACTTACCCAGACAGATTCCTACAGCGCCGGAGAAGAAAGCTTTGTTCCCCGGGAAGAAAAGACATATACCGTCGTCGGCACCATGCGGACTCCCGTTTTTGAGACAGATGATTCTCCGGGTTATACTATGATTACGAAGAGCGATGCATCCGTCAGCACGAAACATATGACTTTATTTGTTACGCTGAAAAACCCGCGCCGGACCTTCTCTTATGCAGACCATGCAGGAAAGGACTGCGCCTATATATTAAATTATGATCTGCTGCGCGTTATGGGAATCTCAGACCGTCCGGCTGACAAAGTATTTCTGATGTTTTTGTACTCCTTAGGAGGAATTGTAATAGCCATTATCATGGTTGGTTCCATTTTCCTGATTTATAATTCCTTTCACATTTCCTTAAGCGAACGTATCCGGGAAATCGGAATACTTGCCTCTGTGGGCGCTACTGCTGAACAACTGCGCAATTCCGTCCTTTTTGAAGGATTCTGCATTGGTATCATCGGGATTCCAACCGGCACCATCCTGGGTCTTGGCGTTATCCGGTTTGTACTTTCTGTTGTTTCCGCTAATTTTGCGTCTATACTTTACACCGGAGTTCCGCTGACGATGAAACTCTCCGCTCCGGCTATCGCCTGCGCCGTTACAGTCAGTTTTGCCACCATTCTGATATCTGCCTGGCTTCCGGCAAAAAAAGCGGTCCGGCTCCCGGTCATGGAATGTATCCGGCAGACGAATGAAATTAAAACAGACGCCAAAGCCATGAAAATATCAGGGCGAAAACAGCGCCTCTATGGATTAGAAGGCGTCCTTGCACTGAAAAATTTCAAGAGGATGCGGAAACGCTACCGCAGTATTGTACTGTCGCTGGTTTTAAGCGTTGTTTTATTTGTATCCACCAATGCGCTGATTGGTTCTCTGCAGCACACAGCAGGCAAATTTCGGATTGTCTCTGACTTTGACATCGGTTTCAGCACACAGAATATGGATGATGATGAACTTCTCCGGCTTTACGATAAATTAAAGAATGTCTCCTACATTCAGAACGGCTCCTGCCGCTCGGCAGTCCGGTATACCTGCACGGTACCTGCGGACCAGCTCTCGGACGCCTACTGGGAAGCCGTTGGAGAACACTCTCCGGAAGAGACAGTGTCCATTCCTATAGAGGTTCACTTTTATAACGATGAATTTTATCAGAATCTGATTCAAACATTGGGATTAACAACTGAAGAATACAACGGAGAAAGCGGTAAATTCGCCGCAGTTGCTAAGATAAATGATGACAGCGATGAAGTAAAGGGTCCTGCCGACTGTCCGGATGTATTTCAGAACACTTCTGTAGACGCCGCCATTACTCCCCAAATGACCGACAGTCCCGAGGCTGCTCCACAGCAGAATGTCAGCCTGACAATACTGGAATTTATCCCGCCGGATATTCCACCGATGACAGATATAAGTGAAGAAGATCTGCTGCCATATACCTTTGCAATTTTTGCCCCCTGGTCGGCCAAAGAACAGCTTGCGCCTTCCGCCCTTCCCGTTGATGAAAAAATCAAGGGCCTGTGTTTTGACTCTGAAAAACCTGCACAATCTGTAAATGAGATGCAGAAGATTCTTACAGACGAAGGAATTACATCCTCCTATCTTCTGGTAAACTGTGCGGAAGCCTACGAACAATACCAGAATTACATCTTCATTGCCAATGTATTTGCCTATGTATTTATTGCACTGATTTCACTGATTGCAATAGCCAATGTATTTAACACGATTTCAACAAATATCCGGCTTCGCAAGAGGGAACTGGCTATGCTTCGTTCCGTAGGGATGACAGACAGAGAATTTAACAAAATGATGCGTTTCGAATGTGCACTTTACGGCCTGAAGGCGCTGGCTGTAGGGATTCCCCTTTCGCTGGTTGTATCTGCACTGATTGTCAGGACAATGATGACAGACGAAACTGCATTGATTCTGCCATGGGGCAGCGTCGGAGTCAGCGTGTTAAGCGTATTCCTTGTCATATTTGTCACCATGATGTACGCAGTCAGTAAAATCAAAAAAGAAAATATTATTGACGCGCTGCGGGATGAAATGACATAAAAAACAGGTAATAGATGAACCCCGTCTGGACGGGTTCATCTATTACCATCTTTTAACATCCGTTATAATCTACACAAGTCGTTTTCCATACTGCTTTTTAAATAGGTACTGTTCAAAATAAAAATTCGCTCATTACATAATTACTCACGTCAATCCCCCGCTCTGTCAGCGCCAGTCTGCCTTTTCTTTCTGTCAGAAGCTTCTGTGTCGTTAACTTCTCAATTACCCCCTGATAGACAACTTCTATTGGTTCTCCAAAAGTCTCTCTGAATCCGGCGCACGATATCCCTTCCCGTTTTCTGAGTCCAAGGAACATAAATTCTTCCATCTCTTCCCGTCTGGTCAGTATCACCGGCTCCTCTCCTTCCGTCCATCTTCTATGATTTAGAAAAGACGCTGCCCCTGTTCCGATTCCCAGATATTCTGCTCTGTTCCAGTATCCTAAATTATGCCTGCACTCAAATCCCTTCTTCGCATAATTCGATATTTCGTATCTGTGATAACCATAGTTTTGCAGAATCTCTTTTGTGCGGACATACATCTTCCGCTCTGTATCCTCATCGGGAAGCTCTTCTGCGTGACTTCCGCCGCCATACCTATCATAAAAGGGCGTTCCCTCCTCAATAATCAGACTGTATGCGGAAATATGTTCTGGCTCAAGTTCTGCGGTAAATCTTAAACTCCGCTCGTAACTCTCCAGTGTCTGACCGGGAATTGCAGACATCAAATCAATATTAATATTTTCAAATCCTGTCTTCCTCGCCATCCGATAGGCGGACAAAAATTCCTCCCGGGTATGAATCCGTCCCAGCCGCCTTAATTCTTCATTGCTGGCTGACTGCAGACCAATACTTAAGCGGTTGATTCCCAGCTCCTTATATATAAGAAGCTTTTCCTCTGTTACGGTACCCGGATTCATCTCTGTGGTAATCTCGGCATCCTGATCCACCTGAAAGCCGTCATATATTGCGGTGAAAATGGCTTCTGTCTGTTCAGGCTTCAATATCGAAGGCGTGCCGCCTCCAAGAAAAATGCTGACTACATGACAAGCTTTCCCAAGCGCACCATGGGAACGGATACGCTCCCTGAGACTCTCTACGTATTCCTTCTGCTTCTGCTCGCCTGCAGGCGCGGACAGGAAATCACAATAATTACATTTCTTTACACAAAACGGGATATGAATATATAATTCCAGCTCTTTCATATTCATTAAATTCAATCCCTTTCCCTTTATTGTATCAGTTCGTACGTCGCCCCGTTTCCTCTATTTATCATCCAGCTTGAGTACGCTCATAAATGCCTGCTGCGGAATCTCTACATTCCCCACCTGGCGCATCCGCTTCTTACCTTCCTTCTGCTTCTCTAACAGCTTCCTCTTCCGGGAAATATCGCCGCCGTAGCACTTTGCAAGCACGTCTTTGCGCATAGCCTTAACAGTCTCTCTTGCGATAATCTTGCTGCCCACCGCCGCCTGAATGGGAATCTCAAACAGATGTCTTGGAATCTCATCTTTTAACTTCTCACACATCTTCCTGCCCCGCTCATAAGCATTTCCCGCAAAGACAATGAAGGACAGGGCGTCTACCTCTTCCTTATTAATCAGAATATCCAGTTTCACAAGCTCCGACTGCTGATAACCGAAAATCTCGTAATCAAAAGAAGCGTATCCTCTGGAGCGGGATTTCAGAGCATCGAAGAAATCATAAATGATTTCATTCAACGGCAGATGATACCGAAGCACCGCTCTGGTTTCTTCAATATATTCCATTCCCTGATAAATGCCTCTTCTCTCCTGACACAAATCCATAATTGCCCCGATAAATTCCGATGTAACCATAATCTCAGCTTTTACCATAGGTTCTTCCATATATTCAATTTCTGAGGGGTCCGGCAGATTCGACGGATTCGTCAGCTCGATTACCTCGCCGTTCGTCTTGTGCACCTTATAGATAACACTGGGCGCCGTCGTGACCAAATCCAGATTATACTCCCGCTCTAACCGCTCCTGTATAATCTCCAGGTGAAGCAGCCCTAAGAATCCGCACCGGAATCCAAATCCCAGCGCAATCGACGTCTCCGGCTCAAACTGCAGGGAAGCATCATTGAGCTGTAACTTCTCCAATGCATCCCGAAGGTCCGGATATTTGGCGCCGTCCGCCGGGTACATCCCGCAGTAAACCATCGGATTCACCTTCTTATATCCAGGAAGCGGAGCCGCACAAGGGCGTTTTGCATCGGTAATGGTATCGCCTACCCGGGTATCTTTCACATTCTTTAAGCTGGCAGTAAGATAGCCCACCATACCGGCATTTAACTCCTCGCAGGCAACAAACTGCCCGGCTCCAAAATATCCCACTTCAACCACTTCCGCAGTCGTTCCTGTAGCCATCATACGGATGGTTGTCCCCTTCTTTACCGTTCCCTCCACCATGCGGCAGAACACAATAACGCCCTTGTAAGAATCATACACTGAGTCAAAAATCAGCGCCTGAAGCGGCGCACCTGCATCGCCTGTGGGCGCGGGAATCTTCTCAATAATCTGCTCCAATACCTCTTCCACATTCTGACCGGTCTTGGCTGAAATCAGCGGCGCGTCTGCCGCCTCAATTCCGATTACGTCCTCAATCTCTTCAATCACCCGCTCCGGCTCTGCACTGGGCAGATCTACCTTATTAATTACCGGCATCACATCCAAATCATGGTCCAGCGCCAGATACACATTGGCCAGCGTCTGGGCCTCCACCCCCTGAGCCGCATCCACTACAAGAATCGCTCCGTCGCAGGCCGCCAGGCTCCTGGATACCTCATAATTAAAATCCACATGTCCCGGCGTATCAATCAAATTAAAGATATATTCCTCTCCGTTCTTTGCACGATACACAATCCGGACCGCCTGAGACTTAATGGTAATGCCCCGCTCCCGCTCAAGCTCCATATTGTCTAAAACCTGAGACTGCATCTCCCGGCTGGTAAGCAGGCCCGTCATCTCAATGATACGGTCCGCCAAAGTAGACTTCCCATGGTCAATATGTGCAATGATACAAAAATTACGAATCCTGCTCTGTTCTATTCCTGCCATATACTCTTCTTCCTTCCATTTTTATCTATATTCTTTGTCTGGTCATGCATAAAGCTGTTATAGCGAAAATAAACTCCGCTGTTTCCGAAGGGCGCCGGCCCCATCTGTAGTAATCCAGACAGTCTTACCCCTTCCCCTGAACCGAAGCCGACACAATAAATAATTCCACACCGATGGAATCGTTCATTTCCCCTGTTTTTATTGCATTCTCAAGTCTTACTCCTTCTTCCAGAATCGCTCTCAAATCCGACTTTCGAAAATGCCTGCACTGACGCATACATTTCCCCGCCACATATTTATTCAAGGGCTTATCCTTCTGCACATCGGCATACGCAATAATCTGCCCCTGATCCATTCCTGCCTTCATCAGCTCCTGTATGTTCAGCAGAAGCTGAAACTGTCTGGTCAGCATGCGGAGAATTGTCATCGGAGGATACTCCTTAAGCGCCAGAAGCTCATAATAATAGTCCAGCGCTTTCCTTTTATCCTGAACCGCCGCTGCGTCTATCATCTGAAAAATGTGATTCTCAATCTGCGTGGTGCAGACCGCCTCCACATCCTCCATGGTAATCTCGTCTTTCTCCATCGTATAGCAGAACAGCTTCTCCATCTCCTTTTCCAGAATTTCCATATCAGTTCCCGCTCTCAGCAGAATATTCTGGAACACAGCCTCCTTAATCTGCTTACCCTCTTTTTTAATCTTACCCAGAAGCCAGGTCTTAAGAAGCTGTTCCGTCTGCCGGTTAAATTTTACAGCGCACCCATGCTCTTTCACTGCCTTAAACAGCTTTCCCCTCTCATCCACTTCCTTCTCTTCAAACAGGAAACAGGCGGCAGACGACATCGATCCTATATATTCTGTAAGCTCCGGCGCGGCCGTTTTAAACAACCCCGAATCCTCAATTACTATCAGTCTTCTCTCTGCAAAGAACGGCATTGTCTCCGCCAAATCTATAATCTCCCCAACGGGAATCCCCTTCCCGCTGTAACAGGCATAGTTCACCGTATCTCCCTCTGGAAGCATGGCTTTCGTAAGCCTGTTCTTATACTGCCTCTTTAGATAATCTTCCTCGCCGTACAGCAGATAGATATTCTTAAATTGTCCCTTTTTTATATCCTCATTCAAACGTTTCATAAAATTTATTATACTGGATAATCCGTAAATTTGCCACCTCTTTTCTACCGACTTTCATCCGAAAGCAAAAAGAGCGCCAACTATTTCCTCTATAGCCGGCGCCTCCGATATGGAACTTTTATACTATAAAAATCAACTGCCGACGCTGGAATATAAGGATGTCGCTTTTATGCTGAATGCGACAATCCGGAACAAAATAAATGTCGTAGAAAGCGTCGTAGATAATGTCGCAGATGCCCTAAAGCTGTCCTCTACCCTTGTATGCTTCTGTGCAATCCATAGAAAATTCCCCCTTTCTCCCACATAGGGCAGTGCATGGTTTACAGTTATTTTTATAGTTTAAAGAGCACTGGCTCTTTAAGCTGTCGCCCCTTGATTATCTATAAGAAAACAATTCATAGTATCAGCCAACTTTTTAGAAGCCGTCATGTTTATTTCATGCCCAGCATTATCAATCAAACATAATTTGGCGGTGAAAATATTTTTTGCCAGTGCCTTTGCTGCCTTAACATTAGCCAAATCATGCTTCCCGCAAATAATCAAAGCCGGACACAATATATTTCTTAAATCCTGCTCAAAATCTAATTCCAACATTGAACTGGTTAGGTGAATCATATCTTGTTTCTTTATGCCGCTTCCCAAAAAAGATTTTTCCGGCATGACACGGAATAAAATATTTTGAAATTTTAAAAGCAGCCTTGGCATTTTGTATTGTGGTGCAATCAATATCAAAGACTGAACTTTTTCAGCATGGTTAATGCAATAGTTTAATGCTAAAACCGCACCTAATGAAATGCCACAAATCGTTACAGGTTCGGAAAACTTATCAACATACTCTTCAAAGGAAAGATATATATTTTTGTATGCTATCGCTCTGTCCGTACTGAAATTAAACAAGGTAGGGCAGTATGCTTTTATATCTTTGGGCAGGCATGAAATTGTTTCATTCCAGCTTGAGGGGGATTGTCCTAACCCATGTAAAAAAACTACATTCATTTCCAGTTTTATACCTCCATGTTTTTTACTTGATAACGCAAGCTTGTCCATGCCAGCATTGCAGTCAAGAAAATCACTGCAAGAATGATTATAAGGACAAAACGGGTAAAAAGTGTCATAGCGATAACCTGACATAAAACCGACACGACAATACATGCTGAAATAATGGTAACAATTGTAGATTTCTTTCTAAATCCAAACCAAAGGGAAATAATCCCTAACAATCCGGCTGATAAAGAATAGCAGAGCATAGACGATATACAATTCAATATC
>CATJPU010000258.1 GCA_949742505.1 uncultured Lachnospiraceae bacterium
AAAATTCATAGGAAAAAGATTATTGTATATGATAGTCATGTTGTTCGGCGTGGCAACGATGGTATTTATTCTTACCAAGCTGATACCGGGCGATCCGGTTGTGGCGAACTTAGGACAGCGCGCAATGAGCAATCCGGAGGTTGTGGCAGCGTATCGGGCGAAATACGGACTGGATAAGCCGTTATTGGCACAGTATTTTATCTACATAGGGAATCTGTTGCATCTGGATCTTGGCACATCCATCCGGACGAATAATGCGGTGCTTTTTGAACTTAAGAGGTGTTTTCCTGCCACAATTGAATTGGCGCTGATGTCAATTATCCTGGCAACAATCTTTGGCATCCTCTTTGGAATCATTTCAGCAATCAGAAGGAACAGCGCGCTGGATCAGGGGGTTCGTGTGATTTCCGTTACCGGCGTCAGTATTCCTAGTTTCTGGTTTGCGCTGCTGGTGTTGTATTTCCTGTATTATAAATTTCAAATATTTCCGGGACCGGGACGGCTGAGCAATATTTATGCGACGCCGGAGACTGTAACGGGGCTCTATGTGATAGACAGCCTGATAGAAGGAAACGGAGCCAAGGCTCTGGACGCGCTGTCTCATCTGATTTTGCCGTCGGTAGTTCTGGCTGCATTTACCATGGGGCTGATAACAAGAACGACCCGCTCGAATATTCTGGACGTCATGTCTACGGATTATATTCGGACGGCTAAGGCAAAGGGCCTCTCGGAGTCGAAGCTGATTTGGGGGCATGCCCTTGGCAATGCGCTGATACCGGTTCTTACTGTAATTGGTATGGGTCTTGGCAATCTCCTTGGAGGTATGGTGCTTGTGGAGACCATATTTAACTGGCCGGGGGTAGGGCAGTTTGCCTATGCTTCCGTAACGGCAGCGGATTATCCGTCGATTATCGGCGTGGCTTTGCTGATTGCGTTAAACTATATGGTGATTAATACGATTGTGGATATCCTGTACGGCATTATTGACCCGAGAGTGAGGTGTAGCTGACCATGCATGCGTTAAAGAAATTATTCAAATCAAATTACTTGTTTACGCTGGGCGTGATTATCTGCCTGGCATGGATTCTGGCAGCAATCCTCGCGCCGGTAATCGCGCCGTATGACCCGATTGTGCAGGACTTGAGCGTTCGGCTAAATCCGCCGTCGGGAGCCCATTGGTTTGGAACGGACAATTTCGGAAGGGATATTTTCAGCCGCGTAATTTACGGCGGAAGATATTCGCTGCTGGCAGGTGTTGTAACGGTAATCCTGTCCGGCATTATCGGTACTTTTTATGGTGCGATTGCCGGATATGTGGGCGGGATGGCGGATAATGTGATGATGAGACTTTCGGAGATGATTCTGTCCTTTCCGTCGCTGGTGCTTGCTATGATTATTAACGCCGTATTGGGCTCCGATTTGTTCAATACGCTATTCGCGCTTGTAATTGTATCCTGGCCTACCTATGCCAGACTGATGCGAAGCGTAGTTCTGAGCGTGAAGGAGAATGAGTACGTGACGGCTTCTATCGCTCTTGGCGCCTCCAGAATGCGGGTGCTGATGAAAGAGATTATACCCAACAGTATTAATTCGGTGCTGATTATGGCGACAACGGATATCGGTAATAAAATACTGATGTTTTCAACCTTAAGTTTCTTAGGACTGGGCTCGGCGCCGCCGACGCCGGAATGGGGCATGATGGTTTCTGACGGCGCGGATTATTTTAATAAATTCTGGATTGCCGGATTCCCGGGACTTGCTATTTTTACCATGGCGGTAGGCGCGAATTTTATCGGGGATGGATTGAGAGATTTACTGGACCCGAAACTCAGGAAAGAATTTTAATCCTTTCAGACACGCTCTAGAGGATATTACTATAATATGGTATAATAGCCGCAGAAATCTTTGCTGGTACAGCATTGTATTCCTGCGGCTTTTTGCCGGCAGGAAGCGCGTAAATACGAACAGGAAGAGAAAGGTACAAGGAGGATATAAGATGACAAGAATTGACAGAGTTATGAAAGCAATGGAAGAGCAGGGGATAACGCAGATGTTGGTTTCTGACCCGGTGTCTGTTTTCTACATGACGGGGATTCATGTAGAGCCGGGAGAGCGGTTCTACGGGATGCTTCTCAAGGAAAACGGAGACCATGTATTGTTTGTGAATCATTTATTTATGATACCAAAAGAAGTGAGTTTCAGGAAGGTCTGGTACAGCGATACGGACCCGGTTATGGACTATGTGAAGGAGTATGTGGATGCATCGAGGATACTGGGCGTAGATAAGGATTTGAAGGCGCGGTTTCTTCTTCCGCTGATGGAGGGAAGGAAAACAGAGGATTTTGTGAATGCGTCGCTGGCGGTGGATCTGACGAGGGGAATCAAAGACAAAGAAGAGCAGGAGAAGATGCGGACCGCGTCCCGGATTAATGATCAGGCGATGGAGAAACTCCGGGAACTGGTGAAGGAAGGGACCACAGAAAAAGAGATTGCAGATCAGCTTCTTGGAATCTATCAGGAGCTTGGAGCGGAGGATTTCTCATTCTCTCCGATTGTATCCTTCGGGGCAAATGCGGCGGACCCCCATCATATGCCGGATGATACGGTGTTAAGATCGGGGGATGTGGTGCTTTTTGACGTGGGATGTATCAGGGAGGGATATTGTTCTGATATGACCAGAACGTTCTGCTACGGGCAGGCGACAGATAAGAATCGGGAAATATATGATTTGGTGCACAGAGCCAATGAGGCCGCGATTGCGAAGATTAAGCCGGGAATTATGCTGTGC
Source organism: uncultured Lachnospiraceae bacterium (assembly GCA_949742505.1). Classification (GTDB taxonomy): domain Bacteria; phylum Bacillota; class Clostridia; order Lachnospirales; family Lachnospiraceae; genus Claveliimonas. Next base: position 2,789 of record CATJPU010000258.1, read on the forward strand.
GAATTGGACAGAACAGCAAGAGATGTGATCGCCAAAGCGGGTTACGGAGAGAATTTTAATCATCGGCTGGGACACTTTATCGGGCTTTCGGAACACGAATTTGGAGACGTTTCTTCTGCAAATAAGCGAACGGCAGAGCCGGGAATGATCTTTTCCATTGAGCCGGGAATTTATCTGCCGGGAGAAACGGGGGTTCGGATTGAGGATCTAGTGCTGGTTACAGAAGACGGAGCGGAAGTATTGAACCATTATCCCAAAACATTGCAGATTATAGAGGAAAAATAAGCAAGGAGAATATTATGAATCCAATTGCAACAATTTATATGGAAAACGGGCAGAAAATTGTGATAGAGCTTCTGCCGGAGTCAGCGCCGAATACGGTGAACAGTTTTATTTATATTGCGTCCGCCGGGCTGATGGATGGACATGCAATCCAGCGGATTGTGCCGGGAAACTGGGTAGATATCAGCTATACGGGTTTTGGAAAGAAGAAGGCGCAGTACCTGATACCGTGTGAATTTAAGCTGAATCCGGATATTGAGCCGATAGATTCTCATCCGGGCTGCGTCTGCATGGGTGGTTACGGCGAGGACGGACTTGCGGGAGGAGAGTTTTTCTTTCCTCTGAGGGACTGTCCGGAGCATAAGGGCGTGTACCCGGTATTCGGCAGGGTTTTAGAGGGCATGGAAGAGATATACCGTCTGGAAAAGGTGGAGACGGTTCCGGTGGAGGATTTTCCGATTGCGGGCGTTGAGGTGAATACCCCGGTAGAACCCCAGGTGATTCGGAAAGTGGAACTGGAGCTGTATGGAAAAACGTATCCGGAGCCGGTGCGGATGTCGGTGCAGAATCTGCCGGAGATGTGGAAATAACAGGGTTGCTGTGAACGGAGTGAACAGTGACGTAACAGGCGGTTGTGGAAGGGAGTTTGTGGATTATGATTATTTCGTCCAGTACAGGTGAAGACTATATCATCCGGTTGTCAGACGGGACGCATGTAAGTTATGCGGATGTGCCGGAAGAATCCGGCGGCGGAAATCGGTATCAGCGTCCAGGTGATATTCTGACCTCGGCTTTTGTAGCATGCATGAATATGACAACCCAGAGGATATTGAAAGAGAAAAATATAAGTTATAATAAAGTTGTAATTGAAGCGGATTTTGACTGGTCAAAGTCGGAGGATAATCAGCTGGAGTTCTTCTACATTGTTGATATTCAGGGAGAATTGACGGAACAGCAGAAGGAGGAAGTTAAGGCAGAGGCAAAGGAGTGTACCGTATGTCAGTATCTTCAGGCGAAGAAGGTTCTGACGGAGGTGGAACACTGGTAGAAAGTTAAGTTTAAAATACGCTTTGAGGAGAGGGATATGAAGTTATTTCAGCAAGGGACCAATGTACAGAAATTTGACAGTGCGAAAGCGTTTGCAGAAGAGTATCAGATTGGAAATTTCTGACTGCCAGCAATCTGGCGGGAATTGCATTCGGCAATGCGGGAACCGGTGCGGTGCACGCGATGTCCAAATGGAAGAGATATATCGGAAGTTATATTAGCTGACGAACAGGCTGTCTGCTTAAAGCAGCAGCCTGTTACTATCATGATTTACTGCATATTCCAATTGATACCATGAGATGAGAAAAATTCCCCGGCCCATGCATCAAAGGCATGTTCTAAGGATTTATCCAGTGTAAATACGTTCAAAGAAGTTCCGGTAGTACAGGTAAGCACAGAACCGTTATATTTAAAATTGAGATAAAGTCCCTGTACAGTCTCCGGCTGAAAGTCCAACTGCTTTTCTTTGATTAATCCGGCAATGTCATTTGCTGTCAGGGAAAAAATGAATCTGAAATCCAGAGGCGTCCGTTTGCCCTTAATAATAGAAAAACAAAAATCTCGAAGCCTGTTCCACGTACTGTAGCTCTCATTCGGGGAAGAATCCCCTTCCCCTGCCTCATAAAACTCTTTGCGTATATATCCGTCGATAGAGAACCTGTTAAACGTAGTAATCTCTCCTTCTATAAAAAGAAAGCCGTCAAACGTCTCCCGCAGGAGAAGTTCCGTCATACACCGCTTTGTATCTAAAATAAGACTAATCATAAATGTTCCCTCATAAATCTATTATTTATATAGTACTGTTACCGTTCTCAGGACAGCCAGCAGTCCGCGTCTCCCAGGCGACGTGTGGGCAGTAATTAGTATAGCATATGTCACCTAAAAAGGAAAGCGTTAATTTGACTTTAGATAAAGAAACAAGTACAATGGTTGCAGAGGAAAACGAATCGGTGAGCGGAATATGAAGAAGAGAATGAAGGAAGAATATAGAAGCCGGGATGAAAGCCCGGTGCGTTTGAATAAATATATCAGTGATGCAGGTTTTTGTTCCCGGAGGGAGGCAGACCGTCTAATTGAGTCGGGAAAGGTGTTTGTTGACGGCGTGCGTGCGGCCTGCGGCATGAAAGTCAGGCCGGGGCAGCAGGTAACGATAGGAAAGAAAACAGTATGCAGCAAAAATGAGCTGATAGTGCTTGCGGTGAATAAGCCTGTAGGCGTGGTCTGTACGGAAGATATGAGGACTAAGAATAATATTATCCGTTTTCTGAAGTACCCGGTGCGGGTTACCTATGCGGGACGGCTGGACAAGGATTCGGAAGGGCTGCTTCTTATGACCAACAGCGGAGATCTGATTAATCAGATCATGCGCGCCCGCAATCATCATGAGAAAGAATATAAAGTAACCGTTAATAAGCCGGTGACGGAAGAATTTCTTAAGGGAATGGCGTCAGGCGTACGGATTGCAGATAAGGAAAAGGGATTGGACGAGATAACCAGGCCCTGCCGGACGGAACGGATTGGCAAATATAAGTTCCGCATTATTCTGACCCAGGGATTAAACAGGCAGATTCGGCGAATGTGCGAAGCATTTGGATATCAGGTGACGGAACTGAAACGGGTGCGGATTATGAATATTGAGCTGGGGAATCTGAAAACCGGGGCGCACAGGAAGCTGACAGAGGAAGAGTTAGCCGGACTTTACCGGGAGATTGGAAAAGTCTGAAAAAATAATATCCTGTAATAACTCTGCAATAACCGCGGTTTATGATAAGGCTGTAAAACAAAACAGGGTATGGCAGGAAGGATAACTGCTCATGCAGTAACAGCATGGGAATGCCATACCGCGGTATGCAAAAGAAGGGAGCAGAGAATATGAAGAGAACATGGAACAGGTACAGGGTGTTATTAACGGCTGCCGGGATGGCGGTTTGCATGGCGGCAGGCATGATGCTGGGAATCGGCTGGTCCAGAAGTCATATAGAGGATATGGCGGTTCGGGCGGCCGATGATAAGATGGCAGAAGAGCAGGCCGGACAGAGCGGTGCGGATACCTCCGCTTATGAGAATATGAGGTATGAATTGTATGGAGACAAGCTCTATAAGGATGCGGTCGCAGACGAAGAAATTGTGAGAAAAGTATGTGACAGATACGGTCTTGATTATGATACGGCTCTTGCAAAAGATGTGACGAAAGAAATGTACAATTATGAAGAGGCCTTATGGCTTGCAAAGGATATGGGAGACTGCCCGCTACTCACAGAGGATACAGAGGGAGAAGGACAGGACATGGCATTCTCTTCGCTGGAATCGTATATCTGTGACATTTATGCGTTTGGGGACGGAAAAGCTGTCATAGAAAGCATGTGCCGGGAATTTGGGATTACTCCTCATGGCGCGGTTGTTTCAGACCTGACGGCAGAACAGTTGATTCAGATTGGGGAGAAAGCTTATGAAACTTCCGACCATCCGAAGGGGTAAGAGATTGTGGCGGATATATTGATTGTAGAGGATGACAGGAGAATTAATGAACTTATCCGAAGGACACTGGCTATGACAGGACACAAGGGGCTTACGGCGTTTACAGGCCGGGAAGCCCTGTCGGCGCTTGGAAAAAAGAATATTGATTTGCTCCTTCTGGATATCGGACTGCCGGATATGGATGGATTTGCCCTGATGAAACAGATATCGGAGGACTATGCAGATATCCCGGTTATCTGTGTGACGGCGAGAGATGAAGTCCCGGACCGGGTCAAAGGACTGAAAGGCGGGGCGGAGGATTATATTGTGAAACCATTTGCAATGGAAGAACTGCTTGCAAGAATCAACGTGGTGCTGCGGCGGTTTCACAGGGAGCAGAATATCTACCATATCCGGGATGTGGAGGTAGATCTTGCGGGGGCGGTAGTGAAAAAGGGAGGAGTCCCGGTGGAGCTTACAAACCGGGAATATGAGCTTTTGAAGATTCTCCTTGCCAATCAGAATATTGCCCTTTCCAGAGAACGTCTTCTTGACCTTGCGTGGGGCAGGGCTTAAGAATGAAGAATTCAGCCGGATATCGATGAACCTTCAGAGTACGGCGGAGAAATATCTGGAATCGGGTATTCTGGTGAGAGTGCGGGTAGACGCTATTATTGCGGCGGACTATCTGGAGGGAGAGTTTGAAAAAGGAAAGAATGTACAGATAAAGACGTGGAAGAAAGGCCGTTATCTGATTATACAGGAAGAAGGGGAGGCGGGCGGCGATATCGTGGAGGTTATTTATGCAGAAAGTTTAAGCGAGCTGTCACAGGTCCGTCGGAAACGGATGTGGCTCTTTGCCATAGCCGGTCTGGTGTTTTCCGGAATCATCGGCGTGTTCCTGTATTATACGATGTTAAGGGTTAACCGTCCGGTGAATCAGATTGCGCATGAACTTCGGACGCCGCTCACCGGAATCCGGGGATACGCGGAATATATGATGATGGGAAAGCTTGAAGAAGAGGATTTATTCTTTGCCGCGAAGCAGATTGTAGACAGCGCGAAAAGCCTGGAGGATGTTACAGAGAAACTGCTGATTATGGGCAATGTTAGAGAAGGAGCCGTCAAAATCAGACGGATTCCTATCAGGAAGCTCCTTAAGCAGATGGAAGACAGATACCCGGAAGTCAGAACAGACTGCCGCATAGACGTTCTGAACGGCGACGAGACTCTGGTAGCCTGCCTTCTGGAGAATCTGATTGCAAATGGATGCAATGCGGGAAAACAGGTAAAGGTGACGGTGGATACAACAGGCATTTATGTCTGGAACAACGGAGAACCGCTGGATAAGAAGACCTTGAAAGCAATCAACCGGGGACAGGATTTTCCGGGAAACCGAGGGGGAAAGCATGGATATGGGATTCAAATCTGCCGGGAGATAGCGCTGGCGCATGGATGGAAGATGTTCTACCAGTCTTCGGAGGAAACAGGGACAACGGCGGTCTGCCGGTTTGGATAAATATTATTCGAGAAATTTTCGCTTGTGGGATTTTGGTGAGTTGAAAAAATTTTTGAGTAGTATTTTACACAAAAAAGAGATACAATGTCTGTATTGAAAATACAAAAGAAAGAGTTGATGCGAGTGTCTATAGCGAAAAGAGATCCTGATTTTTTGAAAACACTGGAAAGAATGTATCATGATTCTAAAATCCTTTTTGAACAGGGACAGTATTATAATAGCTGCTATTTGAGCGGGTATGTTCTGGAATGCGCCTTGAAATTTTTGCTTTGCTGTTATGGCAGGAAATCAAATGGGGATCATTATACTTGGAGAGATGCTAAGCGGCATTCGCATAAACTTAATGAATTGAATCAGGAATTAGAGGAGTGCCTTGCTATAACGGACGGGATTCCGCCTCAGTATAGACTGGATAGCTCTCGAATGTGTCCTTATATTTTTAGCGGCAGAGAGGGATATTCTCACTGGGATCCGGCATTTCGGTATGGAGAATGTCCGGCATGGGATACAAAAGAGTATTGTGAACATTATATAGAAGAAAGTGAAAAGATATTTCGCTTTGTCAGCGGGATTATTGCAGGAGGGGTTTAAGATGGTTCATTATGATAAAATTTTGGACACTGCCGTTCGGATAATAGAAGAATTATGGAAAGAGGAAAAAAAAGCTGTAGCATATGTCGTTCAAAATGTGTATGGAAAGCTTCAGGTATATGTTGATATAGATGATGAAAATCTGATTACCAATATGAAAAGCCTGCTGGAAGATGAGATAGGATGCTGGCTTGGAGCTTGCGGAAGCTTACAAAAAAATAGCTTTGTGAAAGCTGAAATTGAATCCTATGTTGAAATGCATTCCGCCAGTCGGGATAGGATTTGGATCCTAGAAAAGTATTTAACAAACGTGTATTGGAATGAAAGCGTTGTAAAGAATAAAAAAATGGATCTGAAGAGTAAGCTGATTTGTTTTTACTCATATAAAGGCGGCGTTGGAAGAACCACAACTATGGTAATGTCTGCAATTGAAATGGCAAAAAAAGGTAAAAAGATTGCTATGATAGATTTTGATTTGGAAGCTCCGGGGGTGGCAAGTATATTTCCGGATGAGAGTATTTCCCAATATGGTCTTCTGGATTATTTAATAGAAAGCAGCGTATACGGAAATGAATTGCAGATAGACGAATATATGTATAATGTCAGCGATTATTGTCATGTGAATCAGGATGGCGGGGAAATTTATGTGATTCCGGCCTATGGAAAAATTGTAGATGATAACGCGGAACTCTACCGTAAGTGTTTGATGAGATTTAATCTTGATATGCCGGTTTACATGGAAAGTAGTACGCCAATTGACGGATTGCTGAAAAAAATAGATGCGTTTATCAAACCGGATTACATTTTTATAGATACTCGTTCAGGACTTCATCAGATTGGCGGTATAACCTTATCCAGATATTCGGATATGGCAGTTTTGTTCTTCTATGGAAGCCGGCAAAATGTTGAGGGAATGAAAATGGTGCTTCCAGCTTTAAAGAGCAATGGAACTCCATTTATTTTGGTTAATTCAAAAGTTCCCGTTAATGATGAAGTGGCGGCAATTGAACGAAGAATCTATTTGGATGGCGCGTATCATGCGTTAAGTATGTGTGATGAACAATATCAGGATGGGAATATTCTTATAGATGATGAATCGGGAGAGCATTATCCGAAAGAAGTATCGTATAATGACGCTTTGGAAGTTGTAGCGACTATGGAACAATTTAGAAAAGCGTATAACGAACAGAGAAAAAGCTACAAAGAGATAGTTAATGTTCTGGAGGAGACTTTTGCGGGAGAATCGGAAGAAAATAGTGTATCAGATATCCATGATGCAGGATGGGAGAGCATCGTTGAGGCGTTTTCTGAAATTATGAATGGATTAGAAACGGCAGCCGCAGAGGAAGAATTTTCTACGGAGCAGAGTTTATGCAGCAATTTTTATCCGCTGAAAGGATATACGTTTATTTTTGACGCGAGAAAATTTCTGGTGTTAGGGCAAAAGGGCGTTGGGAAGACAGCATTATTCAGCGCACTAAAAAATAATAATTATGCAAAAGGGCTTGCAAAATATCTGCAAGTTGGAACAAAAGAATATGAGCATACAAAATGGATTGTAGGAACGTCTCAGGAGACAGATTTTACGGATATTTTTCGCTGTCTGAACAGCGAGGAACAGGTGAATGCGTTTCTGCTATATGAAGCAATTGATGTTTTAATAAAGGAAGATTCTGATTTAAAAGAGCTTGCGGAAGGAAGCAGAGTGTGCTGGCTGTTTTCAAAAGAAATTGATATTGAACAGTGTGGGAAGCTGACAGAAGAAGTTGTATTTTATCTCAGCCAGCTGCTGAAACAAATGAACCGGAAGCTGCAGGAAAAGAATGTAGTGGTTACAATCATTTATGATGCTTTGGACAGGATTGTACAATCAAAAGATAGAAGTAAGCTGGTTAGCGCTCTTGTTGATATGTGGTATAGGTATGAAAGTACATTCCAGAATATACGAAGTAAAATCTTCCTGCGGCAGGATATTTATGATAGGGAAGTGATTGTAGCGGATAAAGTGAAGCTTAAGAATTATTCGGTGATTTTGGGCTGGGAATACGATCAACTGTTTGCAATGATTTGGAAAAGGGTAATCAACCGATCTGATGAAGTAAAGCACTTTTTTCAGGAAATTGCGCCGCGTACTTTGCTGGAATATGAAGGACTGGGAAGTATTCCGATTATCGGTGAAGATGAAAACCGGAATTTATTGACAGCCTTAATAGGCGCTACGATGGGAGGACTTAAAAAGGCATCAACATATAATTGGTTCAGAAACCGGCTTGCAGATACTCAAGGGATCATTGTACCCAGAAGTATACTGGATATTTTTGCTAAAGCAGCATCGAAAGAACTGGAATTAAGAAAGGCCATTACTTTTACAGCGTCTAAAAGTGTGATTCGTCCAAGATGTTTCGAGGATTCATTAGAATTGGTGTCAAAAAACCGAGTGTATGATTTGAAAGAAGAATATAAAGAGTATCTGGATTTTTTTGATAATTTAAAAGATACGATACAACGATCGCCGGTAGAGGAAGAGCTATTGTGTAAGGCGTTAGAAAAAGCTGGCGTGGACAATCCGAAGGAGGAGATTACACATTTAATCAATATAGGGATACTTAGACCATATCAAAGGCGGCTGTCAGATCAAATGAGATATCATTTTCCTGATGTATATTTAAAGGGGCTGGGCTTACAAAGAGCCGGTATGCGGTAGAGTTCTGTTCCCGAATATACAATTCAAACGGATGCTGTATGGCTGATGGAAATATCAGGCGCCTGGCATACGTGCATCTACGAAACGGTGTACTAATAGTAAACTGAAAAGGTAAAAAGGAACTTTCCCCCGGCGGATTAGCCCTTTACGGGCGGGATGGGAAACCTGGCAGAAAGGAAGAGAATAAACGATGGATCAGGATAATAAGATGAATCGAATGCAGGAGCTTATAGAGCTTTTAAACCGTGCCGGAAAGGCATATTATCAGGACGCGGAGGAGATAATGAGCGATTATCAGTATGACGCGCTCTATGACGAACTTACAGGATTGGAGAAAGAGCTTGGAGTTACGCTTGCGGGCAGTCCTACGGTCAACGTGGGATACGAGGTGCTTAGCGAACTTCCCAAGGAACGGCATGAGAGCCCGATGCTTTCGCTGGATAAAACCAAAGAGACAGAGGGCTTGGAAGAATTTGCCGGCAGTCAGAAGGTGGTGGTTTCCTGGAAGCTGGATGGACTGACCATTGTCCTGACCTATCGAAATGGTGAGCTTGCGAAAGCAGTTACCAGAGGGAATGGGGAAGTAGGGGAGGTTATTACGAATAATGCCCGGGTATTTAAGAATATTCCTTTGCAGATTCCCTATCAGGGGGAGTTGATTCTCAGGGGCGAAGCGATTATCGGATACAGGGATTTTGAGAAAATCAATGCCGAGATTGCGGAAGTTGATGCGAAGTATAAGAATCCCAGAAATTTATGCAGCGGTTCTGTAAGGCAGCTGAATAATGAAGTGACAGCCAAAAGAAATGTAAGATTTTATGCATTTTCACTTGTGAAGGCAGAGAATGTGGGTTTTCATAACTCTAGAGCATACCAGCTTGACTGGTTGGAAAAACAGGGATTTGAGGTGGTGGAACACTATATGGCTGACGGGGATTCCATTGAACGGGAAGTTATTAAATTTTCAGAAAAAATAGCCGCAAATGATTTTCCATCCGACGGACTTGTGATAGTATATGATGATATAGAGTATGGTTTATCACTAGGCCGTACTTCTAAATTTCCGAGAGATTCGATTGCTTTTAAATGGGCGGATGAGACCAGCAGAACCGTTTTGCAGGAGATTGAATGGAGTCCTTCCAGGACCGGTCTGATTAATCCGGTTGCGATATTTGAGCCGGTGGAGCTTGAGGGGACTACGGTAAGCCGGGCCAGCGTTCACAATATCAGCATTATGGAGGAGCTTGAACTGGGCGTTGGGGATGAGCTTGAAGTCTACAAAGCGAATATGATTATTCCGCAGATTGCCCGTAATCTGACAAGAAGCGGAGTGAAGGATATCCCTGAGATTTGCCCGGTGTGTGGGGGACCTACGGAGATACGTAAGGTCAGCAACGCGAAAGCGCTGTATTGTGTGAATCCCTCCTGTCAGGCGAAGCAGTTAAAGTCTTATGCATTATTTGTCAGCAGGAATGCGCTGAACATAGACGGCTTGTCGGAAGCAACTCTGGAGAAGTTTATAGCAAGAGGCTTTATTCACAGCTATACGGATTTGTTTCATCTTGACCGCTATCAGGAAGAGATTCAGACGATGGAAGGTTTTGGAGAGAAGTCTTATCAGAATCTGATTAATAGTATAGAGAAGGCCAGAGAGACGACGCTGCCAAGGCTTCTTTACGGACTTGGAATTGCAAATATCGGTCTTGCCAATGCGAAGCTGATTTGCAAAGAGACGGGGGACGATAGGGAGAAGCTTGCGCGTCTTACGGAAGAAGAACTGAGCTCCATTGACGGTGTGGGCGGCGTGATTGCAAAAAGCTATGTGGATTATTTTGCAGATGCCGGGCGCCGGGGAGCGTATGAAGAACTTCTTGAGGAGCTGCATATCCCGGAGGAGAAAAGTACCGGCGAAGAGTTGATATTTGAGGGGAAAAGCTTTGTAATTACCGGAAACGTTCAGCATTTTGCCAACCGCAATGAAGTGAAAGCCTTGATTGAGGCGAAGGGAGGCAAGGTGACCGGAAGCGTCTCTTCAAAGACCGATTATTTGATTAATAATAATACCAAATCAGCTTCGTCTAAGAATAAGAAAGCAAAAGACCTTGGAATTCCAATCATATCCGAAGAAGAATTTCTTAGTATGATAGAAGAGCGGTCTTAGAGCAGGCAGGTATTATCTGGGAAAATGCCGGAAGTCGTTCTGAGAATATAATCTTTTGAGAAAAAGGGAAGAAGGAAGAATCATGTCAGAAAAAGATCATGTAAATGAAACAGAAGTCGAGAAGGTGGAAGACGGGGAGGTTGTAGTAGAGGATAAAGAACAGGAAGACGAATATGAGAAGGTGTGCTTTATCTGCCGGCGGCCAGAGAGCGTAGCCGGTAAGATGATGGATCTTCCCAATAATATCTGTGTGTGTCAGGACTGTATGCAGAAGAGTTTTGATATCATGTCCAACGGGCAGTTTGACTACAGCCAGCTTATGAACATTCCGGGAATGCAGATATTCAGTGTCAGCGATATGGAGAAGACGGTACCGAAGAGCCAGAAGCTGAAGAAAAAGAAGGAGAAGGAAGAACAGGAGCCCGCACTGAATATTAAGGATATTCCGGCGCCCCATAAGATTAAGGCGAAACTGGACGATTTTGTGGTGGGGCAGGAGTATGCCAAGAAGGCCATGTCGGTTGCCGTTTATAATCATTATAAACGTGTGGCAACAGATACCATGGACGATATTGAGATTGAAAAGTCGAATATGCTGATGCTCGGACCGACCGGTTGTGGAAAGACCTACTTAGTTAAAACGCTGGCAAGACTTCTGGATGTGCCTCTTGCAATAACCGATGCGACGTCCCTGACCGAAGCAGGATATATCGGGGATGATATCGAGAGCGTTGTATCAAAACTTCTCGCGGCTGCAGATAACGATGTGGAGAAAGCAGAGAGGGGAATTATTTTTATAGATGAAATCGATAAGATTGCCAAGAAGAAGAATACCAATCAGCGGGACGTAAGCGGAGAATCCGTACAGCAGGGAATGTTAAAGCTCTTAGAGGGCAGCGAAGTGGAGGTCCCGGTGGGAGCCAACAGTAAGAATGCCATGGTTCCGCTTACGACAGTGAATACCAGGAATATTCTGTTTATCTGCGGAGGCGCATTTCCGGATTTGGATAAAATCATTAAGGAACGTCTGACCAAACAGGCGGCGATTGGTTTTAATGCGGAGCTGAAAGATAAATATGACAAGGATAAGAAGATTCTGGAGAAGGTAACTATCGAAGATTTGCGGAATTTCGGAATGATTCCGGAATTTTTGGGAAGACTTCCCATTGTCTTTACGTTGCAGGGACTGGATGAAGAGATGCTGGTAAAGATACTGAAGGAGCCGAAGAATGCAATTCTTAAGCAGTATCAGAAGCTTTTGGCGCTGGATGAAGTGAAGCTGGAGTTTAATGATGATTCTCTTCACGCTATTGCTGAGAAGGCCATTAAGAAAAATACGGGAGCAAGGGCCCTGCGCGCTATCATTGAGGAATTTATGCTGGATATTATGTATGAGATTCCAAAGGATGACAGTATCGGTCAGGTAACCATAACCAGAGAATATATAGAGGGAACCGGCGGGCCGCTGATTATGCTTCGCGGGCATGAACCCGTCAGGCTGAACGGTTAATACTATTATATTGCATGAAGAAAAAAACACTTCATATACTGAAAGGAAGGTATATGAGGTGTTTTTATATGGATGCGGAGACTTGCAGGAAACATATTTTATCGGAGGATTACTGGGATTTTATTATATCGGAAGGAGGGGGGAAGGCAAAGCTGCCGCTGCCGTCAGAAGAGCCCTGTTTTCAGAGGGCGGGTGACGGATTCGAGATGGTGTATTTAGAGCAGTCGCTGGTAAATCCTATTAACTATCAGAAGTATGTGTATAATTCTATTCCCAAATGCTATGCACTGGAGGATATGGATGCGATGAATGCTGCCGGAATCAGCCAGGTACAGTATTATCCTTCTCTGGAGCTTATGGGGGAAGGAATTATGGTAGGATTCATTGATACGGGGATTGATTATACGATTGACGTATTTCGTAATTTGGACGGAACCACCAGAATTGCGGGAATCTGGGATCAGACCATACAGACGGGAAATCTTCCGGAAGGCCTTGGATACGGGAGCGTTTATACGGAAGAAGAGATTAATGAAGCTCTGAAATCGGAAACACCAGGGGAACTTGTACCGACAGAAGATACGGAAGGCCATGGAACTTATCTTGCCAGCGTTGCCTGCGGCAGTGGAAATGAGGCAAACCGTTTTCTTGGGGCAGCGCCGGAATCAACGATAGCGATGGTTAAGCTTAAACCTGCCAAGCGTTATATTCGGGAGTTTTACGGGATATCAGAGAGTACAAAATGCTATCAGGAAAATGATATTATGTTAGGCGTCAGTTATTTGAAGAATCTGGCGGACAGTTATGGAATGCCGCTGGTATTGTGCGTGGCGCTGGGGACGAATTTTGGCGGACATACCGGCTCCAGCGCACTGGCAATTATGCTGCAGGTGTGTGCGAATACCACGAACTGTATTGTGGTAACGGGTACGGGAAATGAAGCGAACCAAAGACATCATTACCGGGGTCAGTTTAGTAATACAGAAAAACGACAGGAAGCGGAGATTCAGGTGGGAGATGGAGTGGAGGCATTTTCCATGGAGATGTGGACGGATATTCCAAATTTGATGTCGGTATCCGTTGTGTCTCCTTCCGGCGAAGTGCTGCCGATGGTTTCTGCCAGGCAGGGGAGGGCGTTTTCATTCCGATTTGTTTTTGAGCGGACGGAAGTATTTGTGGATAATCAGATTGTGACAAGATTCAATACTTCCCAGCTTATTTTTATTCGTTTCCGGGAACCGGTCCCGGGTATCTGGAAAATTGTCGTGGAACCACTGCGGCTGACGGGAGGAGTCTTCCATATCTGGCTTCCTATAAAAGAATTTATGACGGGGGAGGTTATTTTTCTGGAATCAAATCCAGATACGACACTGACGGAACCTTCGGCGGCAGATTCCCTTATTACCGTATCACATTACAATGGAGTAGAGAATAGTATTGATATTAACTCTGGGAGGGGATATACTAGACATGAAGCAATTAAACCGGATTTTGCCGCGCCGGGGGTAGATGTGACGGGAGCTCTTCCAGGAGGAAGATTTGCGAGCAGAACCGGTTCCAGCGCCGCTGCGGCCGTTACGGCAGGGGCAAGCGCGCTTCTGGCTGAATGGCTGCTGATGCAGAATTCACGCTTTCTCGGATATAACACGATGCAGCTTAAGGGGTTGTTTATTCTTGGTGCTGAGAGAAGACCTGATGTGGAGTATCCGAACAGAGAGTGGGGATATGGGACGCTGAATTTATATGGAACCCTTAGAATGATCAGAGAACTATAGAAGAAAAGGAGAAGGAATATGTCAGATTTTTTTGAGGATTTGGGAAAGAAGATTTCCGATGCGGCTACGGAGATTGGAAAGAAGACAGAGGATACGCTTGAGATTCAGAAACTGAAAAGCGATATCCGCTCTTTGAACAGAGGGAATGACAGAGACTATACGGATATCGGTAAACTGATTTATGACAGATATCAGGGGGGAGAAGTTGTCGATGGAGACGTGGCGGCGCTCTGCGAGGCTATTGATAAACGGCGGACACAGATAGGAGAGGTTAAGGCTGAGATTGCTAAGATCAAAGGAGAAGCGTAGATGATATTCTGCTTTTTTGCCGGAATTGCAGCCGCGGTATTTTCTTTGGATATGATACTGAAGCAGGCTGTTGAAGAAACCTTTGATTCTGGGGAAGAAAGAGTTCTTACCGGAGGAAAGGTATATATACGGAAGGTGTATAACAAAGGAGCGGCGCTTGGCTTTATGAAGAACAGAGCAGATGTCTTACGAAAGATATCTGCTCTGCTGGGTGCGGTTACGCTTCTGTATGATGCCATGCTGCTGAGAAAATCGCGCCGTTTTTTGGAAAAGACGGGGATGATGTTGTTTACCGGCGGGGCTTTCAGTAATATTTTTGACCGTATTCTGCGGGGAAGGGTCATTGATTATATCGGCTTTCAAACGAAATGGCCGAAGGCTACGGAGATTACTTATAACATCGGAGACTTTGCCATCTTCTTCGGAATGGTGTTAGAAACCTTCTGCCATGCTTTTGGGAAGAGACAGAGACGCGCCTCATCGAAACAGCCTTAGTTGGCAATGAACCATGTGCCTGAGGTCAGTGCGTTTATCATGAAAAGAACTCCTTCACCTGACCAAGAATAATGGACATCAGTCTGGTCCGGGCTTCTATGCTTGCCCATGCGATGTGGGGGGTGATGAAGAGCTTTTTGCTGTCTTTGATTCTGCACAGAGGATTGTCAGCGCTCATAGGCTCTTCGCACAATACGTCCAGACCTGCCGCGGCAATGATATCCTGTTCCAGAGCGCTGGCTAAATCAGCTTCCACAACGATAGGGCCGCGTCCCAGATTCAGAAAGATACAGTTCTTTTTCATCTTTTTGAGAACGTTCCTGTCAATCAGGTTTTCCGTATATTCATTTAACGGTGCATGGACGGAAATAATGTCGGATTCGGCAAGCAAGGTATCCATATCAACCTGACAGTATCCATTTTGAGGGGCGCTGCGGGAAGGGGAGGTATAGATGACTCTTGCGCCGAAAGCGTCTGCAATGCGGGCAACCCGGCGTCCAATGGTTCCCAGTCCGATGATACCCCAGGTTTTATCCTTTAATTCATAGAAATGTTCCGCAAAATGGGTAAATATCGTGTCATTTGTATACCGGTCTTCTTTTACATAGTCGTCATAGTACCGCAGCTTTTCCAGCAGATAAAAAAGCATGGCAAACGTATGCTGAGCTACGGATTCTGTGGAATAGCCAGCCACGTTGCGCCAGGCAATTCCGCGTTTGTCCAGATAAGGCTTATCCAGATTATTGGTGCCGGTAGCTGTGACGCATACCAGCTTAAGACTTTGGGCCTGGCCGATGGTCTGCTCATTAATCTGTACTTTATTCACGATCAGAACATCAGCGTCTAAAGCCCGTTCCGGTACGTCCGCCGGGGTGGAAAAGGGGTATTTCACTACTTCGCCCAGAGCGTCAAAGCCGGACAAATCTATATCTTCTCCAATTGTTTTAACATCCAGAAATACAATCTTCATAAGGTCCTCCCGTACTACTTTGTTCCGAAAATCCGGTCTCCGGCGTCTCCGAGACCTGGGCAGATATATGCGGCTTCGTTCAGTTCCCGGTCAATATGGCCTACATATAACTGAACATCCGGATGAGTTTCGTGAAAACGCTTAATGCCTTCGGGTGCAGCGATAATAGACATGAATTTAATATGTCTGCCGCCCCGCTGCTTAATAAAATCTACAGCAGCGACGGCGGAACCGCCAGTGGCCAGCATCGGGTCGGTAACAACAATCAGACGCTTGTCTGCAGGGTCCGGCAGTTTGCAGTAATATTCGTGCGGTTCATGAGTCTTCTCGTCCCGGTAGAGGCCGATATGGCCTACTTTGGCCGAAGGAACCAAAGCCAGCATACCGTTCACCATTCCAAGGCCCGCCCGCAAAATGGGAACAATTGCAAGAGTCTTACCTTCAATGACCGGTGTGCGGCAGGTTTCAATCGGCGTCTCTACTTCAACA
>CATJPU010000259.1 GCA_949742505.1 uncultured Lachnospiraceae bacterium
ATGGGACCTACAGGGCTCGAACCTGTGACCCTCTGCTTGTAAGGCAGATGCTCTCCCAGCTGAGCTAAGATCCCACATTCAACGGGCCGCTTCCGCAACCCGCTTTGCTATTATACTATTGATTCCATAGAGTTGTCAATAGGTTTTTTCACAATTTTCTACAAAATTTTTCCAACAAGTTTACAATGAATATGTTTTCCTTGCAACACCAAGCTCTTCATTTGCCGGAATTACTTCTATCGTTACCGGTGAATCTTCTCTCGATATACATGCCGCCTCATTTCCCACTGCCTGATTCTTCTCTTCGTCCAGCAGGATTCCCATATGCGCAAGCTTCCGGCAGATCTTCTCTCTTATAAACGCATCGTGTTCTCCAATACCTGCCGTAAATACCAGATGGTCTAAGCCTCCAAGCTCCGCAAAATATGCGCCGATATACCGGATGATATCATTGCAGAAAATCTCAATCGCAAGCTTAGCCCGCTCATTCCCATTCTCCGCCGCTTCTTCCACCAGTCTTAAATCATTGCTGACTCCGGAAATTCCAAGAAGCCCGCCCTTCTTCGTCAGGCCATGAAGTATCTCATCAAGTTTCATTCCCTGCTTCTGAAGAAAGGGAATAATAAACGGGTCTATATCTCCGCACCGGTTAGAATTATTGACGCCTGCCTGCAGCGAAATTCCGAAGCTGGTATCCACGCTCTTTCCCTCGTCAATCGCACAGAGAGAACAGCTTCCGCCTAAGTGACAGGATATGGTTTTCCCGGCAGAGCCGTATTTTGACATAACCGTATCGGAAACATATTCATGAGAAGCCCCATGATAGCCCATTCTTCGAATCCCATAAGTCTCATACCATTCATACGGGATACCGTAAATCGCCCGTTCCATCGGAACTGTCCGGTGAAATGCCGTCTCAAACGCCCCTACCAGCTTTGCCTTCGGTACTAATTCCTGGAATTGGCGGATTGCACTGAGATATGGTCCATTGTGGGCCGGAGCAATAACCATATAGTCCTCCATTCCTTGAAGAACCTCCGGCGTCAGCTCATGTACGCCATAGTGATCCTTGGACAGAACCGTCTTAAATCCCACGCGCTCTAACTCTTCCAGAGAATCAAGGACCTTATGCTCTTCATCTAACATACAGTCAAGAAACTTCTGAATCCCGATTGTATAAGTAGGAATACACTGCTTCTCCAGTTCCACCTGATATCCTTCCATAGACTCGTAATGGAAAATCGCATTATCTTCGCTACCCACACGCTCAATCTTACCGGTTGCTAATACCTGTTCTTCCGGCATGTTAAATAATTTGAATTTCAAAGACGTACTTCCTGCATTACATACTAATACTTTCATAGAATCCTCCTAAATTTTCTGCTATACATAATATACCACAAGAAGACCTCTCCGCATACTATTTTTCTTTTTTTATATATTACGTTGACTAAAATGAGTTTTATGTGTATATCATATATAAATAAGCAGACTTTGAACTGCCGGTGCGGCTGATACCTAAAATCCGAAAGCAAAACCGGACTTATGTGCCGGAGCGCCTACCGGCAACAGTAAAACCTGAAAGCAAAGCCAGACTTATGTCCCGGAACGCCTACGGACAACAGAAAAATCAGTCAAAAAAGGAGATACTCAATACTACGGTATTGTGAATCTCCTTTTAAATCTATATCATTATATCAATCTATCATCCTTTATACAACGCCCTGTGCCAGCATTGCCTCTGCAACCTTCTCGAATCCGGCGATATTAGCGCCCATTACGTAATTACCCTTCTGTCCGTATCTCTCTGCTGCGTCAGCCATATTATGGCAGATATTTACCATGATATTCTGAAGCTTCGCATCTACTTCCTCGAAAGTCCAGCTCAGTCTCTCGCTGTTCTGGGACATCTCCAGAGCAGATGTAGCAACGCCGCCTGCGTTCGCAGCTTTTCCCGGAGCAAAGAGTACGCCGTTTGCCTGCAGATACTCGGTAGCTTCCATGGTAGTCGGCATATTCGCGCCTTCTGCAACTAAGATGCATCCGTTTGCCGCAAGCTGTTTTGCATCCTCGAGATGAAGCTCATTCTGTGTTGCACATGGAAGAGCAAGGTCGCATTTCACAGACCAGACGCCCCGGCCCTCATGATACTCTGCATTCGGACGATAATTCTTGTACTCGGTCAGTCTTGCGCGTTTTACTTCCTTGATTTCCTTCAGGGCAGCAACATCAATTCCATCCGGATCGTATACCCAGCCCGTAGAATCGCTGCAGGTAACCGGCTTAGCCCCAAGTTCAAATGCCTTCTCAATTGCATAAATCGCAACGTTTCCAGCGCCGGATACAGCTACCGTCTTACCTGCGATATCCTGCCCGTTAATCTTAAGCAATTCCTGTGTCAGATACAGAAGACCATATCCGGTAGCCTCTGTTCTTGCAAGGGAACCGCCGTATGTAAGTCCCTTTCCAGTCAGCACACCTTCGTATACATTGCGAATCTTCTTGTACTGTCCAAACATATATCCAATCTCTCTTGATCCTGTTCCGATATCGCCTGCCGGAACGTCTGTGTCAGCGCCGATGTGCTTGCAAAGCTCTGTCATAAAGCTCTGGCAGAACGCCATAATCTCTCTGTCGGATTTGCCCTTCGGGTCGAAGTCAGAACCACCTTTGCCGCCTCCAATCGGAAGACCGGTAAGAGAATTCTTGAAGATCTGCTCAAAACCTAAGAACTTAATAATTCCGATATTTACAGAGGGATGCAGTCTGATTCCTCCCTTATATGGTCCAATCGCACTGTTAAACTGTACGCGGAAGCCCTTATTCACCTGAACCTGCCCCTTATCATCCACCCATGGAACTCGGAACAAAACCTGTCTCTCAGGCTCAACAATCCGCTCAAGAAGCGCCTCTTTGCGATACTTCTCTTCATTCGCATCAACGATAGGCTTTAAAGACTCCAGCACTTCTTTTACCGCCTGGTGAAATTCCGGCTGCGCCGGATTCTTCTCAACAACCTTTGCAATTACCTCATCAACGTATGACATACTAATATCCTCCTAAATTCATAATGCTCTCTCTAGTACAACAAAGTACCAATATATGAACTCTGCCGGTAATATAGGGATTAAAACTTCCTATTATTATCAGAAAGGCAGACGAAAATACGTCTGCCTCACCCGACGCCTTTGTCCTTTATCATAATATATTAAAAACAATCAAAAAACAAGTATTAATTTTGCCAGTTTTTAATTTTTTTGCAATTTAAGTATGTATTTCTTGCATAAAACAATATATGAATCAATATAACTGATTTATATTTTCATTCCATTGCACACATTAACGAATCCAAAGTTATCCCTTCGGAAATCTTTGTGAATTATGACAGACTCTTAAATCTTCACCATTCTGGTCTTTGCGTATAGCCAGACAGAATTTTTGTCCTGCGTGTATTTTCCCGGAGTTTTTTATTAAAGGAAAGGATATTCCTTAATCGCAAAAAGAGATTTCGCGCCTGCTTTTCCGCTCGAAATCCCTTTCTACGTTTTATTCGGTTAATTATTTCTCCTCTGCAATCGCCGTATAAGCGTCAAACAGCTTGTCGCCGCACTGCTCTCTTACACTGTCCCACACCGGCTGCGAGAGCTTCTTCATCTCCTCAAACTCTTTCTCAGATGGCGTCACAATCTTCATTCCCTCTTTTTCTAAGAAATCTCTTGCTTCTTCCTTCTTCTGGTCAGAAATCTCATAGGAATCCTGCTGGGCCTTTGCCGCCGCCTCCCGGATAATCTCCTGCTGCTTTTCAGAAAGCTTATTCATAAATACGTCGCTGACAATCAGTGTAACCAAATCCGGAACCGCATTTGTCTCAATCAGGTTCTGCTGCTGCTCATACAACTTCGCCGTAACAATCAGCGTATACGCGTTTTCCTGCGCGTCAATGGTTCCCTGCTGAAGTCCGATATATACCTCAGAGAATGTCATAGGCGTAGGATTTGCCCCAATGCCTTTCCAATACTGGATATGATATTTATTTTCCATAACGCGGATCTTCTGTCCCTTTATGGAATCAATACCAGAATAATTCCCGTTCATCGTCATGACCCGGAAACCCTGGTCTGTAATTCCCAGAAGCTGATATCCTGCCTCCAGATAAATGTCGCGGAAATTCTGCATCAATCCATCATCACTTAAATTCTCCCGAACCGTCTCAATATCCGTATAACAGCAGGGCGTGTCAAATACACAGAGCTCCGGCATATAACTTACCTGCGGCGAAGGCGACTGTACAACAAAGGGAATGTCTCCATCTTTACAGGTCTCCATCAGCTCCGTATCCGTACCAAGCGTACTGTCTGTGTAGACCTGAATTCGCATCTCGCCGTCGCTCATCTCATACACATAATCCGCAAATCTCTGGGCAAATGTATTCGTAACCGTCTCTCCGGAGCTGCAGGTGGCAAGAGGCCATGCATAGGTCTGTCCCCCATCCTTATTGCCGCACGCTGTCCCACATATACAAACACACAGTAGTACCGCAATAAAACTCAACCGTTTGAATCTTTTTTTCATTGTCATGAGCCCTCCATCCTATCATGAAATCAATACCAGACTGATTGCCGGGATAAATGTAATCAACAGCAGCGCAATTAAAAACATCACGATCAGAGGCATCGCCTTCTTCGATATCTGCATCACCGGTATTCCTGTCATGGAGCTTGCCGCAAACAGATTAACCCCGATTGGCGGAGTCACATATCCGATAGCCAGATTGACCACCATCATAACGCCGAAATGGATTCCCGTCATGTCAAAGCCCTTGACGATTGGCAGAAGAATCGGCGTCAAAATCAGAATTGCCGGAGTGGTATCCATAAACATTCCCACAATTAAAAGGAAAATATTGATTACAATCAGCACTAAGATCTTGTTGGTAAAGTTCTCTAAAATCCACCCGCTGACTGTCTGGGGAACCTGCATTAAGGTCAGTACCCTTGAAAATGCAATGGCCGCCGCCATGATGAACAGAATCGGCGCATAGCTTCCTACCGCTTCTATGAAGAACTTATGACAATCCTTAAACTTAATCTCCTTGTATACAAACAATCCGATAATCAATGCATAAAATACAGAAATAACCGCCGCCTCTGTAGGCGAAGCAATACCGCTGTATATGCTTCCCAGAATAATCACCGGCGACAGCACAGCAAAAAAGCTCTCTTTCAATACGGACACAAATCCCTTGCCATGAAGTTCGTCGATAAATTTCCCAATTTTTTCCTTATCTTCTCCGTTCACCTTACAATAATATACCGCATAAACCATCAAAAGCAGGGCAACCAAGATTCCCGGCACAATACCGGCAGTAAACAAATCGCTCACCGATTCCCCGGACGCCAGTCCGTACATGATAAACGGGATACTCGGCGGAATAATAACTCCCAGGCTGCCCGCAACGGCTATCAGCGAAACACAGAATTTCTTATCATAGCCAAGTCTCAGAAGAATTGGAAGAGTCATGCTTCCCACTGCCGCAACCGTCGCAATACCGGACCCGGAAATTGCTCCGTAAAACAGACAGGTCACTACCACCGCACAAGGAAGCCCCGCCGTTCTTTTTCCAATTAAAAATGCAAACAAATCAAATAAACGCTTGGAAATACCGCCCTTTGCCATCAGGATACCCGACAAAATAAACATCGGAACCGCAAGCATAGGGAAACTGTTCAGAGCGTTAAACATCGCCCGGACAATATATGTAGCGCTTGCTGTAAAAGACTCGTCAAACGCACTGGGAAGCACACAGGCAATCCCCAGAGACATCGAAATCGGTATTGCAAGCAACAGACACAGACAAAATATAATCATTACAACGGCAGCTGACATTTGTTTCTCACCTTCCTTTCTACTGTAATCCTCTTTGTATTAATCTCAACCATCGCCATACTAGCTGACATTATTCTCCACCTGCCCTTCCGCCGGTTTGATTCGGCGCGTCTCTCCAGGGCACCGGTTCTTTTCCTATATACTGTCTCACATGTTTCAAAAACTTCTGGATGATACGGAACTCACACATGACAAAACTAATCAGGGTAATGCTCTGTACCGTCCACATAGGGATACCGCAGGCTGGGCTGGTTGCCTGACTGATATATGCAGAATGTACATAGTGGTAGGCAAATGGAAGAAGGTAAGCAAACAAAATAAATTCCACCACGTTTACAAATGTTTTAAATATGATCTTAATCTTGCCCTCCGCTATGTTCTCAAACAGATCAATAAACTGCTCAATCTTAATATCCGCACTGTTCTTAATGCAGAAGCTGATGCTTAGGAAACCTGTCCATATAAAGCAAAAACGCGTAATTTCTTCCGACCACGACAGCGAATTCCCAAGGGCATACCTTGCAGTTACCTGGATTCCCATGATCATCATCATGACAAATAAAAGTGCCGCAAGGACTGTTTCTTCAAAGTAATTGTTCAGCCACTTGATAACTTTCATCCCTTTTCCTCCTTAAACGTTCCTGTTAATTATTTCACACCCTACTATTCTAACTTAAAAACCCATATTTTTCAAGGAATTTACAGCGTTTCAGAGGCTTTATTCTATAGAATTTTCAACCGATATTTATTCATTTTTTCAATAAAAACTATGCAGAAGATTATATCAATTTCAAAAACTTATTCTCAGGAGAAAATAAAATCATTCTTCCAGAAACATCATAAACATAATCTGTCTCCAGAAGAATGACATAAAATTATCAGAATTTACTTCCTATTATCTGCTGAAAGAGTTATTTAAAATATTCCACGCCAGATTCAAAGATTTTCAAATCCTGCTCCCCGTAAATATTCATCGCCACAGAGCGTCCGCGTCTCTCGGAATGCGCCATCTTGCCAAGTACCCTGCCGTCCGGACTGGTAATTCCTTCGATAGAGCAGTAGGAACCGTTAATATTCCACTCCTCCTCCATACTGATATTCCCCTCCGGATCGCAGTACTGAGTCGCCACCTGTCCGTTGGCAAGAAGCCTGGCAAGCCAGTTCTCATTTGCCACGAAGCGGCCCTCTCCATGAGACGCCGGATTGGTATACACGCCTCCAAGTCTGGCCTTCTGAAGCCATGGAGACTTATTGGTTACCACTTTGGTATATACCATCCTGGAAATATGGCGTCCGATGGTATTGTAGGTCAGCGTAGGAGAATCTGCATCCTGCCCGGTCACTGTACCGTTCGGAACCCGACCAAGCTTAATCAGCGCCTGGAAACCGTTGCAGATTCCCAGCGCCAGCCCGTCTCTCTCATTCAGGAGCTTCTCTACCGCTTCCCGAAGCTTCGCATTCTGGAAGGCTGTCGCAAAGAACTTGGCGGAACCGTCCGGCTCGTCTCCGGCGCTGAATCCGCCCGGGAACATGATAATCTGCGCCTCGCCAATCGCCTTTCCGAATACTTCTACCGAATCTCTGATATCCGATGCATTCCTGTTGCAGAATACTTTCGTAACCACCTTCGCCCCTGCCCGTTCAAAGGCTCTGGCGCTGTCGTACTCGCAGTTTGTCCCTGGGAATACCGGAATAAATACGGTCGGCTGCGCAATCTTATGCTCACAAATATGAACTCTGGAAGCATAGAAACATCCGTCTTCTCTGCGTTCTCCATCCTCTGACTTTCCTGCCGCGAAAAAGGCTGTCGCCCCGTCCTGACTGCCGGAATCCGTCTTAAATACCTTTTCCAAAGGCTCTTTCCACGCATCCACAGCTTCATCGATTCCGATTACTGTATTCCCATAAGTAAACGTTCCATTGTCCGTCACTTCACCAATAACCGTATAGGTAATCCGAAGTTCTCCTACACGCTCTGCTGGAACTTCTGCAATCAAATCGCCGAAGGCTGGTGCAAATAACTCCCTTGCATCCATATGATGCTCAATCTTTACTCCCATGCCGTTGCCAAAGGCCATCTTGCTGACCGCCGCAATCACACCATGGCGGTCCGGCACATAAGCGGAGATAATCTTACCGTCGTGGATGTCATCCGAGAATTTCCCGTACTGCTCCATAACCTTCTCATAAACCGGAAGGTCGTTCTCATCTGTGGGAATACGGAGCCATACCAGCTTGCTGCCGGCCCTTTTCAGCTCCGGCGTAATAATCTCCTTTTCCTTCGCCACATCCACTGCAAAAGATACCAGCGTCGGCGGCACGTCAATATCTTCAAAGGTTCCCGACATACTGTCCTTGCCTCCAATCGACGGCAGCCCGAAACCAAGCTGGGCGCTGTAAGCGCCTAAGAGCGCCGTAAATGGATGGCTCCACCGATGCGGGTCTTCTGTCATACGGCGGAAATATTCCTGGAAAGTGAAACGAATCTTCCGGTAATCGCCGCCGGCTGCCACAATCTTCGCCACAGACTCCGTCACCGCATAGGCTGCGCCATGATACGGGCTCCAGCTTGACAGATACGGGTCGAATCCATAGCTCATCATGGTGACTGTATCGCAGTCCCCCTTTAGCACAGGAAGCTTAGCAACCATCGCCTGAGTCTCAGTAAGCTGATATTTCCCTCCATGGGGCATGAATACAGAGCCCGCCCCGATGGAACCATCAAACATCTCCACCAGACCCTTCTGGGAACATACGTTTAAATCTTTCAATGTATCCAGCCACTTCTCTTTCACGTCCGGTACTTCCACCTGTCTGGTCAGAATGCTGTCCGCCCTGTTCGGTATATCTACCGCAACCCTTGTCTCCTGATGGGCGCCGTTGGTATCAAGGAACGCCCGGGACAGATTCACAATCTCTCTGCCTCTCCAGGAAAGCACCAGTCTTGGACTCTCTGTAACCACCGCAACTGAAACAGCCTCTAAATTCTCTTCTGCTGCATATCCCATAAATTCTTCCACATTCTTCGGATCAATGACAACCGCCATGCGCTCCTGAGACTCTGAAATTGCAATCTCTGTTCCGTCGAGACCTGCATACTTCTTCGGAACCTTGTCCAAATCAACCTGCAAACCGTCCGCCAGTTCTCCGATTGCAACCGACACGCCTCCTGCGCCGAAGTCGTTACATTTCTTAATCAGCCTGCTGACCTCTTCTCTGCGGAACAAACGCTGAATCTTACGCTCGGTAGGCGGATTGCCCTTCTGAACCTCCGCGCCGCAGGTCCTGGTAGACTCCTCCGTATGCACCTTAGAAGAACCCGTAGCTCCGCCGCAGCCGTCGCGTCCGGTCCGCCCTCCAAGCAGAATGATAACATCTCCCGGGTCGGAAGTCTCCCGAATCACCGCCCGTCTGGGCGCCGCGCCCAGAACCGCGCCAATCTCCATACGCTTCGCCACATAATCCGGATGGTAGATCTCCTTCACCGTTCCGGTTGCCAGTCCAATCTGATTCCCGTAAGAACTGTAGCCATGAGCCGCCTCGCGCACCAGCTTCTTCTGCGGAAGCTTGCCCTTTAAGGTCTCCTTCACAGACTGGGTTGGGTCTGCCGCTCCGGTCACGCGCATTGCCTGATAGACATAGGTGCGGCCTGATAAGGGGTCGCGGATTGCACCGCCAAGACAGGTTGCCGCTCCGCCGAAAGGCTCAATCTCCGTAGGATGGTTGTGGGTCTCATTCTTAAAATTCACCAGCCATTCTTCTTCCATGCCATCTACAGTCACCGGAACCACAATACTGCAGGCGTTAATCTCGTCGGATTCTTCCTGATCTTCTAATTTGCCTTCCCTTTTCAGCTTACGCATTGCCATCAATGCAAGATCCATTAAACAGACAAACTTATCTTCTCTGCCCCGGAAAATCTCACTGTGGTCGGCAAGATACTGCTGATAGGTCCCTTCTATTACCTCCCTGTAATCGCCTTCTCCAAAGTTAACCTCCTTCAGTTCTGTAGAAAATGTGGTATGTCTGCAGTGATCAGACCAATACGTATCAAGCACGCGGATTTCTGTCATAGACGGGTCCCTGTGCTCCTCATTTTTAAAATAATTCTGAATGTGAAGGAAATCCTTGAATGTCATGGCAAGGCCAAGAGAATCATACAGTTCTCTCAGCTTATCCTCCTCCATATTCTGAAAACCTTCAAATATAATAACATCTTCCGGCTCGTCAAACTTCGTTACCAGCGTATCTGGTTTCTCTTCATCCGCTTCTCTGGAATCTACCGGATTAATACAGTGATTCTTCACAGCTGCAAGCTCTTCTTCTGAAATACAATCATCATCCTTCCCATGAATGATATAGGTAACCGCAGTACGGATAACCGGCTCCTCTTCCTCGTTGATAAACTGCACGCACTGCCCCGCTGAATCCGCTCTCTGGTCAAATTGTCCCGGTAGATACTCGACCGAGAACACACTGTCTCCCTGTGTTACCGGCACTTCCTCTCTCCACAGAATATCCACCGGCGGCTCTGCAAAAATACCGTTGCAGGCTTTCTCAAAAGTCTCATCTGAAAGGTTCTCCACATCATACCGGATTAATACACGCACACTCTCCACATCCCGGATTCCCAGATACCCTCTCATCTCATGCAGCAAATCCTTCGCCTGAATGGCATACTCTGATTTCTTCTCAACAAATACCCGTTTTACACTGCTCATAAAACTTCCTCCATCTGTTTGGTTGACTGGTTTATCTTATTCCTATCATAACATGGTTTTTTCCATTACTGTAATTAATTAATCTAAATTCTTTCATAAGCTGCTCTAATTTGTAATATTAACTTTTCTGCGAATTTGGATTAAATGCAAAAGTTCACGATATAATTCTTCTCTATCCGCTGAATCAATCATGATTTATTTACAGTTGTCCTCCTCAATCCTTTCTTCCTCTCTTTGTAAATCCAATCAGTCCTCCTGCTAATATGCCAGGGACTATCAGTCCTCCCACAAAAAAACTTCCAATACGGATAACAAAATCATAAAAGAACCCTTCCGGCAGCATACGAATCATATAGTCCTCTGCAGGGTCAAACATCCACAAATCATTGTCAAAAAATATCTCATGAAATATGGTAAAATACCTATTAAAATTCGACGCAAATAAACTTCCAAGAATCACTGTCAAAACACCGAATCCTCCTAATGATATCAAATATGCTCTCGGCAAGACTCTTCCCATATCCGTTTTCCATACAATCAAAAGAAGCAAAATCAATACTGCCGCCGCAAGAAGATAACTCCGAAGTCTTAATCCGCCTAAGAATAACTCTTTCACCTCTCCCATATGAAATCTGTCCTGCCCGTTAAAGAAGTCCTGCTCCCTGCCATCCACCATGGTAACTACAGACAGCTCCCCCCGCTCCCCGATTAGGTACGCCATCATCTTATCCGTCACATCCATAATATCTTCCATCTCCATATGCAGCGTATCCGCCACCTGATATTTTTCATACTCTTTCCTATAAAAGCCGTAATCCCGGTCTCCATAAATTGCAATCTGAAAGCTGGTAAGCAGCATCGCAATAATCAAAAACGCCATCGCAATGACTGCCGCAATATACTGTAACTTCTGCCTCGTCCTCATAGTCTTCTCTCCATTTTCATAAGCATTTCATTGTCATCTCTTATATTTTCCCTTATAATGTCCATAAAACGAATGAAAACGAGGAAAATATTATGGATATCAATTATGAATTATATAAAGTTTTTTATCATGTAGCAACCACTTTAAGCTTCTCAGAAGCTTCCAAGAAGCTCTATATCTCCCAGTCTGCCGTCAGCCAGTCCATCAAAGCGCTGGAGGGGAAGCTGTCCCAGACTCTCTTTATCCGAAGCACCAAAAAGGTCCGTCTCACTGCGGAAGGTGAAATCCTCCTGCGGCACGTCGAACCGGCCGTCAGTTTAATCCGGCGCGGGGAATCCAGGCTTCTTGACTCTGCCTCTACCGGAGGACAGATTCAAATCGGCGCAAGCGATACCATCTGCCGGTACTTCCTTGTTCCTTATATCGAGCGGTTCCACCAGGCTTTTCCCAGCGTACACATTAAGGTTATCAATGCAACCTCCGTTCAATGCGTAGATCTCCTGAAAAACGGACAGGCAGACTTTATCGTCGTGAATCATCCCAATGCATACTTAAACCATCTGTGGTCCATCCGAAGCATTAAACAGTTCCGGGATGTATTCATTGCCAACCAGTCTTTCGCTCATTTAAAAGACCATCCCCTGTCTCTGGCTGAATTGTCAGAATATCCGCTTCTTATGCTGGACCGGCGCAGCACCACCAGTGAATTTCTGCACAGTATCTTCCAGCGGCATGCCTTAGAACTGGTTCCGGAAGCAGAACTTAGCAGCAATGACCTTCTTATCGACCTTGCCAGAATCGGACTTGGAATTGCCTTTGTTCCTGATTACTGCCTGAAAGGGCAATCCGAGTCTCTATTCACCGTAAATATAAAAGAAACTCTTCCATCCCGGGAATTAGCTCTGGTATATAATGACAAACTTCCCATTTCCCCTGCTGTAGCAGAGTTTCTGAATTACTTTGAACCAGTTTCCTGCCAGAATATGCCGGAATCATATTAAACCTCTCTCTTTGCCAGAACTATTTGGGACCGCCTTGCTTCCAGAACCCTTAAGTTCCTTTGAGTCAGCGTTTTTCCAGAAATTCTGAATCTTTTCCTCTACCGTACGAATATTGCAAAGTCCGATACCTTTCCATTCCCTCGGAAAGGTATTCCGGTATCTCCGCTCCGAAAACCGCTCATCCAACAGCAGGATTACGCCTCTGTCCTCCTCGGTACGAATCACCCGGCCCGCTGACTGCTGAACCTTATTCATCCCCGGATACACATAAGCATAATCAAATCCGTTCACACCTCTGCCGTCAAAGTAGTTCTTGAGAAGCTCTCTCTCCCTGCACACCTGCGGAAGTCCGGTTCCTACAATAATCGCACCAATCAGCCGGTCGCTTACCAGATCAATCCCTTCTGAAAATATACCGCCCATCACGCAAAACCCCATCAGACTGCCCGAACGTCTCTCTTCAAACCCCTCCAGAAAAATCTCCCTTGCCTCTTCCGACATGAAAGGCGCCTGCACCAGACAGTCAATCACTTCCTCTTCTTCCGCCGCTTCATCTGCCAGCTTCAAAAAAGCCTCATACACCTGCTCCAGAAAGCGGTAGGATGGAAAAAATGCCATATAATTGCCCTTTTTTGCTCTTGCCGTCCTATAGAGATATTCCGCATATCTGTGATACATCTCTTCCCCTCTCAGGGTATACTTAGAGCTCACATCCATTCCCTGCAGGATCATTCTCTGCTCCTCTGAAAACGCAGTCTCTGCATACACTGCATAATCATCCTTTTCCGTACTAAGCAGCTCCTTATAATAATGAATAGGAAGCATCGTGGCTGAAAAAAATACGGCGCTGTTCCCTTTATCCAGATATTCCTTTAAATTTACCGAAGGATTCACACAAAACAATCTTACTAGAAATCTCCCATCCTCCGCAAGCTCCGCGTATATCATATAGTTTTCATCTAACTTCTCATAGACGCTGATAAAAGAACGGATTTCAAAATAAAATTCCAGAACCTCTTCCCTTACCGCACTCTCCTTATGTTCCTCCAAAAACCGCTCAAGCTCCGCCATCACTGCCAGCAGCTTCAGATAAATATGCGCCGCGCTATTCAGTACGGTAATCCCTTCACACTCCCGCTTCAGCTCTAACATCTGCTTATTACATTCCTCCAACCTCTTTGCAAGCTTCATATCCAGAGTCTTAACCCGGCGCCGCACCTGCATCACATCTTCCTTATAGAGACTGGCGCTGTACATCTCTCTTCCGCGTTCCACCAGATTATGTGCCTCGTCAATCAGGAACAAATAGCTCCCCTTAACCCCCTCTCCAAAAAAACGCTTCAGATGGGCATTCGGGTCAAATACATAATTATAATCACAGATTATGGCGTCCATCCACAACGCAGCATCCAATCCCAGCTCGAAAGGACATACCTGCCAGGCCTTCGCCTGTTCCTCCAACACCTTACGGCTCATCGTATCCCGGCCGGTAATCAGTTCATAGACTGCGTCATTTACCCTGTCGTAATGGCCCCTGGCATAGAGACAGTAATCCGGATTACATTCCGGCTTCTCACAGAAACAAATCTTATCTCTGGCAGTCAGCGTAATTACCTTATACCGCAGGGACTGCTCCTTTAACAATTCAAAAGCCTGACTGGCAGCCGTCCTGGTAATCGTCTTTGCCGTCAGATAGAAAATCTTCTCTCCAAGCTCCTCCCCCACAGCCTTCACTGCCGGAAATACCGTTGAAATGGTCTTGCCCACACCGGTAGGCGCCTGAATAAACAGCTTCTTCTTCCTGAGAATCGTCTTATATACAGACGTGACCAGCTCTCTCTGTCCCTCCCGGTATTCATAAGGAAATTGCAGACTCTTAACCGACTGGTTACGTATCTTCCTCCATTCTGTCTGAAATCTTGCCCACTTCTCGTATTCAAGCAGGAGACTTCCGAACCACTCTTTCAATTCTTCCGTTTCATATTCCTGCCGGAACCTCTTAATCTCTTCCGTCTCCATATGGCAGTAAGTCAACTGAACGCCAATAACTGTCAGCTCCTGCTGTATCGCATAGATACAGGCATAACACTTCGCCTGGGCCAGATGCACAGGAACCGGCTCTGTCAGATGCTTCAAATCCAAGAAAATACCCTTGATCTCATCAATAAATACCGTATCTTCTGTGATAATCCCATCCGCTCTTCCCTCCACCTGAATACAAAATTCATCAAATTCCTCCGCATAGCGCAATGTAACCTCCGCATGATAAGACGCGCCCATCCGCCGCTGAATCTTTCTGTGAATCTTCGCTCCAAGCTGCATGGCGTCCTTATCCTTCGCCGCTATCCGGTTGTCAATATCCCCGCTTCTTAAGACAAATTCCACCAAATTGCGGACCGATACCTTCACTATCTGCTTTCCCATACTCACCAGTCTCCCTGATTGGATATTGGTTATCTAATATACCTGCGTTTAGTGTACAACAATTATCCGGCTCTTGCAATCAAACTCTGTCTAAGAAATTTGGTAATGTCTCATTTGGTGATTACTGTTTACAGGATATCTGATAGACAGCAGATTCAATCAGGATATACTCCGCGTCCTCCGGACAGTGTATAAACAGCAACTTATTTACACCGAAAGAAATTCCACCATATTTTTCCGGTACCAGAGCGGGAGATGCCCCATCTGGCATCCGGGATTCCTCCGCTCTTCAATCGCTATGGAATCCGTAAACCTATGCCACAATTCCCGGAACATCCTCTCTCCATCCGAGTATCTCCCGGCCAGTTCTTCATTCAGCTCTTCTCCGGTCACCAGTACCCACTGCTTTCCGGCCTCATGCACTACATATTCCTGATGCGTCTCATCATAAATCATCCAGTTCTCCAGACAGAATCGGTCTGCAAAATGTGGAGCCACGCAAGTCAGCACCCGGTTCTTTGGCTCAAATCTGGAAAACATAATTCCATTCTCCAGCTCACCGAACCGAAGAAACTGTAACCACCTGTGCACCTCGTCTCCCACATTCCGGCTTAACTCAAATACCTTCTCCACCTGCGCGTTCCCCAGATGATCCATAATCCGCCTGCTGTCAGGAATCTTCCTTGCTTCCAGCATAGCCCCCAGAATGGCGTCGCCCTTCAGCGCGTCCGTCGAAAGCGCCGCCTGATAAATCAGCTTATAAGCATACCATCCCAGATTTCTTAAAATTAACCGCTCCACTGCTCTGGCTTTCTTCTCGCTTTCTTCAACCTCCGTATATTCACAGAACAGCTCCTGCTCAATACACCCGCGGAACCGAATCCCACACTCTGGCACTCCGTCCACTACCACCCCACGCCAGGCGTCATAAAGAGCCGACAAAAGCCCTGTCACCTCATCCCTGCACACATAAATTCTCTTCATGAAAACCACCACCAAATCTCACATCGTCAAATAAAGACATCTGCCGGTACGTCATCCCATCTGCTCCCTCCGGAAGCTTCTGCCCGGTATTCAGAAGGTTCCTTGCAATATAATCCTCCTCAAGCTTCGTAGGATACATCATCCTTCCGTTACAGGTAAGAAAATACATCGCCCGCTTTAACACTACGCCCATCTTCTTAAGGTCCGCAAAATCCAGCATCCCAAACCTCCTTGCCCGCACAATCCTCTGCGCAGAACGGTATCCAAGGCCCGGCACCCTAAGAAGCATCTCATAGCCCGCCCGGTTCACCTCCACCGGAAATTGCTCCAAATGCCGCAGCGCCCAGTTACACTTCGGATCAAATAATACGTTAAAGTTCGGCTCCTTTTCAGACAATATCTCACTCGCCTCAAAATGATAATACCGAAGAAGCCAGTCAGCCTGATACAATCTGTGCTCCCTCAAAAGAGGCGGCCCCTCTCCGGTCCTTGCCGGAAGTTCCCTGTCGTCATTCAGATGAACAAACGCCGAGTAAAAAACCCGCTTCAAATCAAACTTCTTATACAAAGACTCTGCCACATGAAGTATCTCATAATCAGTCTCCGGCGTGGCCCCGATAATCATCTGCGTGCTCTGTCCCGCAGGAACAAATCTGGGAGCGCCCCTATAACTCTGAATCTCATACCGGTTCTGGGTCACGCCATTCTGTACCATTCTCATAGGCGCAAGAATATTCTTTCTGGTCTTATGGGGAGCCAGCTTCTTAAGCCCCTCCGCCGTAGCAAACTCTAAATTAACGCTCATCCTGTCAGCCAGATACCCTACCCGCCGCACAAGCTCAAGGCTGGCCCCCGGAATCGCCTTCACATGAATATATCCTTGAAACCGCTTCTCATAACGAAGCTTGTAAAGAGCAGAATAAATCAATTCCATCGTATAATCTGGGCTATGAAGCACTCCGGAACTTAAGAATAACCCTTCAATATAATTCCTGCGGTAAAATTCAATGGTAAGTTCACAGACCTCTTCTGGCGTAAAGGAAGTCCTTGGCACGTCATTACTCCGTCGGTTCAGACAATATTTGCAGTCGAAAATGCACTCGTTGGTAAATAATATCTTCAACAAAGAAATACATCTTCCATCCGCTGCAAAACTATGACAAAGCCCCGCCTTCACACAATTGCCGATTCCACTGCCGTCGCCCGCCCTGTCAGTACCGCTGGAGGTACACGCCACATCATACTTAGCGGCGTCTGTTAAAATCTCAAGCTTCTCCATTACGGACAGTTCTTCCATAATCCTCATGCGTCATCTACTTCCCTTCTTACTCAGTACCTGCTCCAAAAAGCCAAAGAACATGCGTTTGTATACTTATATATTACAAACGCATGTTCTTTTTGTCAAGACCCTATTTTATTTTTTTACACTTACTGATAGATAAAGTTACACCTCTATCTCCGTACAATTTTATAATAGGTTCTGGCCGTAAGGCTGTAAATAATCACATACAATACCGCGAACATCAGAAATGCCCCCAGCGTACAGAGCAGATACAGTTTCACATTTACCATACCTATGATTGCCAGCAGAAGCCTGATTAACGGAAATGCCGCCATGATATGCATTCCGGCCACGGCAATCGGAAGGAAGAATACCGTCAGCACCTGGGAACGGATGGTACCTTTCACTTCGTCCTGGGTCATTCCCACCTTCTGCATAATTTCAAACCGCTCTCTGTCTTCATACCCCTCCGATATCTGCTTATAATAAATAATCAGCACTGTCGCCATAATAAATAACGTGCCAAGGAACAGCCCAAGGAAAAACAAGCCGCCGTAAATTCCCATAAATTCCCGTCTGTTACCGGCTCTGGATTCCATATATCCGTTAAAATTCCCTTCGTATTCCGCTCCCACCTCTACAATGATGTCCAGAATCCGCTCTTCCAGCATCTCCTGCTCTTCTCCGGAAGCAGAGGTATCAAAAGCGTAATAAGTCTGTACCATTCCCGCCTCTCCCAGTTCTCTTTCACTTATCTCCTTCAGTTTCTCGAATTCCTCGTCCGTCACTATAAGATAATAACTTGTCACAATATTGGTATTCGAGACTCCTTCTCCGAAAAACTCCTTCAAATATCCTGTAATCTGATACTCCCTGTCAAAAACTCCCAGCTTCGGTTTCTCATATGCTTCATAATTGGAGAAAAGCAGCGCTTCATTTCCTGCGAGAGTCCTGCGCTCTCCTGACTCCGTATTATAATCTGACAGAGGAACAAAAACCAAAGACCGAAATTCGGAAGCGCTTCCTGTTACATCTATTTTCTTTCCATCTGTTTCAAACCAGTCTCCCTTTTCCTCCGCCACAAGCAGCAGAGATGCATACCGGATTTTATTTTCAACCGGAATACTCTCGGTCTCGCAGAACTCTTCTATCTTTCGGAATATTTTGTCATTCTGCCCCGTAGCATCCGGTTCTTTAGAATAAACCTCAAAATCTCTGGAATAACGAACTTTCAGCATATCTTCCATGCCAAACATCAGCGAGGTCGTGGAAGACAGCATCACCAGCACCATGGTAGACAGGATACAAATATTCGCAAGCCCAACTGCATTCTGCTTCATCCGGTAAAGCATCCCCGACACACTGATAAAATGCCCCGGCTGATAGTAGAAGTTCCGATTCTTTCTAAGCAGCTTCAAAATCACAATACTGCCCGTCGTAAAAAGCAGGTACGTGCCAATCACTACAAGAATCACCGCTACGAAAAATATGCCCATCGAAGCAATCGGATTCTTAATCGTTACCGCCAGGCCATACCCGGTCCCAAGAAACGCCGCACCCAGCAACGCTAAGAAACCCTTCGTCTTCGGCTCCCGTTCCCCTTCGCTTCCGCCGCGCAGAAGCTCAATAGGCTTCGATATCTGAACGGTATAAATTGATTTCAGGTAAATAACCAGAAAAATCATACAAAAAAGTCTTACTGTGGATAGGATTACCCTGTCTGAAACAAAAAATCCCAGACTAATCTCCGCACCTACCACTTTGCACATCAGAAGAAACATCGCCTTGTCGAAGAGTATTCCAAGCCCCAGCCCCAACCCGATACTAAGTATTGTCACCAGGATCGTTTCTGTCAGAATCACCCTGGCCAGATGCCTCTTTTCCATACCAAGAATATTAAATACGCCAAATTCCTTCTTTCTGCGTTTCATCAGAAAGCTGTTGGTGTAAAACAGAAAAATAAATGCAAACAGCGCAATCACATAAGTTCCCAGATTCAGCGTAACAGCAGCAGAGCCTCCGCCGTACATCTCTCCAAGCCCCGGATTTACAGACAAGGATTTTACCATATAATAAATCATAACTGTCAAAATGCAAGTCAGAATGTAGGGAATATAAGTTCGTCGGTTCTTCCGAATATTGGTAACTGCAAGCCTTGTATAAAATCCATGTTTCATCTTACATCACCGCCTGTCGCCAGCAGTGTCAGCGTATCGGATATCTTCTGATACATCTGCTCATTCGTACTGTTTCCCCGGTAAATCTGATGATACACCTCGCCGTCTTTGATAAATAATACCCTGCCTGCCCGGCTTGCGGCTCTGGCAGAATGAGTCACCATCAAAATCGTCTGGCCGTCCCGGTTAATCTCTCCCAGAAGCGTCAGCAAATCATTCGCCGCCTTAGAATCCAGCGCTCCCGTCGGCTCATCCGCCAGAATCAGCTTCGGATTCGTAATCAGCGCCCTGGCTACCGCCGCCCTCTGCTTCTGCCCGCCTGATACCTCATAAGGAT
This sequence comes from uncultured Lachnospiraceae bacterium, assembly GCA_949742505.1. GTDB lineage: Bacteria > Bacillota > Clostridia > Lachnospirales > Lachnospiraceae > Claveliimonas. Next base: position 19,738 of record CATJPU010000259.1, read on the forward strand.
ATTTATCCAGAATATCCCTGATTCCAAGCTTCTGTGCAATCGGGAGCAGGCTGTCTGTCATCTCCTGCACACTCTTTCTCCCCAGCACCAGCGGAAGAAAAATATTGTCCCTTAGATTAAATGTATCCAGAAGATTAAAGTCCTGAAATACAAATCCCAGATGCTCTCTCCGAAACATCGTAATTTCCTTATCCTTAATCTGTCCCAGGTCCATTCCATCCAGAATCACCCTGCCGCCGGTCGGCCTGTCCAACGCAGCCAGAATATTCAAAAGCGTCGTCTTTCCGGAACCGGATTCCCCCATAATTGCCACATACTCCCCTTCCTCTGCCGAGAAACTTACATTAGAAAGCGCCTGAACCTGGCTGCCGCCAAATCTTGTCGTATATATTTTCTTCAGGCATGAAACTTCTAAAAAAGCCATCCTTGTAACCTCCTTCATATCTTTTTTGCAGTTTTACTATAACAAACCGCTCAAAATACAGACATCGAATCCAGTGACATTTCTGTGACATTTTTGTAAGGGTCTACTCAATATCTAAATCTTTTTCCTTCAAATCAAGGGTAAACCTGCTCCCCTTCCCCGGTTCTGATTCAGCCGTAATCCGGATTCCAAGCTTACCAGCGGCCTGCCTGCACAAATTTAAGCCCAGCCCCGTCGCCTTCTTATCCTCTCTGCCATTGTAACCGGTAAATCCTTTCTCAAATATTCGCGGCAAATCTTCCGGTGCAATTCCGATTCCCGTATCTGTTACCGACAGTTTCTTATCCTCGGAAACCTGAATCGTAATGGTCCCCTCCGGCGTATATTTCACCGCATTCGATAAGAGCTGTTCCAGAATAAAGAGCAGCCATTTCTCGTCCGTAAGAACCATTACCCCGACCGGCTCATAGATTAATTTAATCTTTCTTCTGATAAACTGCGGCGCATACTTATGAATCGCCTGCCTGATAATTCCATCCAGCTCACAGTGTTTGAAAACGAAATCTTTTTCCCTGCTACCCAGCCGGATAAAAGAAAGCGCCATCTCCACATACTGCTCAATGCGGAACAGTTCTGCCTGAAGTTCTCTGTGCTCTTTGGTATCCTCCTCCTGCAGATACATCCGCATTACCGCAATCGGGGTCTTAATCTGATGAACCCAGGCGGTATAATAATTCAGGCTATCCTGCCGTTCTCTTTTCCAGTCTGTCAAATAACCTGCTGAAATTCTTCCCAGCTCTTCTATCATCCGCTGATAATCCGCTTCCGGAAGCGTCTTTGGCCGGGGAAGCTCTTCATACATCAATTCAATCCCTGCAAACAGCCGTTCTCGTTCTCTGTGCTCTCTGAAAAAAAAGAAAGAGTGCAGGCCTAAAATCAAAACTCCGACAACCGCACAGATACAGCCCGCATAAAATACCGCCTCCGCTTCCAAATCATAAAGCGAAAATACGCCTGCAAAAATCCCTGCAAACAGCAAAAATAAAAGACCTGTCCATCTGTACTGTTTCACATATTCCCACAAAATCCAACATCTTTTACCCTGCATAGCTCTATTCTCCCCTGCCCCGGCCTGCCGCACCCCCTGCGTCTTCCATGATATATCCGCTTCCCACTCTGGTCGTTATCAAGTCCTTCGCCCCTGCGCCGGAAAGCTTCCTGCGAAGCCTTGCCACATTGACCGTCAGCGTATTCTCCTCCACATAACTGTCTTCCTGCCAGAGTCTCGTCATCAACGTATCCCTGCTGACCACCTTCCCCTTATTCTCCATCAACGTCTGCAGGATACGAAATTCATTCTTCGTAAGCTCTACCCGTTCCCCTTCAAATGTGAAGGACGTATCATTCAGATTCAGCGCCACACCCCGGTGCTCCAGCACAGGAGTTGTCCCGCCCATATCATAAGCCCTTCTGAAAAGGGCCTGAATCTTCGCCGTCATCACATTCAAATCCACCGGCTTCGGGATAAAATCATCCCCTCCCATATTCATCGCCATAACGATATTCATATTGTCCGACGCAGAGGAAATAAACACAACCGGCACATTAGAAATCTTGCGAATCTCACTGCACCAGTGATATCCGTTAAAAAACGGCAGCATAATGTCAATCAGTACCATATGAGGTTCGTATTCTGTAAATACGGGAATTACATTCTGAAAATCAGAAATAAGCAAGACCTCGTTCCCCCAGGATTCCATCTGCCTCTTCATTGCCTCCGCCATCGAAAAATCATCCTCTATCACCAGTATCCGGTACATAACGTCTCCTCCGTCATTCTTATCCTTTTTTACCATATCTTTATCTGTCCCGCAGTCAGCCGGACTTTACCCAGTAAAAAACGGTATAGCCAATCATTACTAATTGTCCCCTTCTACTTTAATGGATTTCCCGGATTTATTCAAGAAAATATCCACCCGGAACCCCCGTTTCACACCCTGGCCAAATTCCACCCTTCCCCCATGGGCCGCGATAATCTGCTGTACAATCAGAAGTCCGAGACCATGTCTTTGCTCCGAAGCGGTTCCGCTGCTCAGCATATAATGAGGCGTATTCCGAAGCTTTTCCAACTGTTCGTCCGTAACTCCGATTCCATCATCCTCAATCGTAATGCAAAAAAGCTCCGGATATTCCGATAATTCCATCCGAATCTGACACCCTGCAGGATTGTGAATCTGGGCGTTCAGCAAGAGATTATGGACCGCACGTTTTAACAGCTCCTTATCCCCGTAAAAAGACCCTTCGGAAATCTGCATCCTGTCAACTGCAAGCTCTACCGGATATTTCCCTTCAATATCCAGATTCATGAAATATACGGCTGTTTCTCTCAATAGCGTCATAAGATTCATTTCTTCCGATTTCACCGGCTGTACCTGATATTCCAGTTTCGACGCCAGATTCAAATCATTTACCAGATTCTTCATACGAACGCTCTGCATACGGATAATTCCCGCCTTCTGCCTGATTTCCTCCGATTCTTTCGCATCCTCTTCTATATCCGCCGCATATCCCATCACCATAGACAGAGGCGTCCGAATGTCATGAGAAACGCCGGAAATCCAGTCTGCTCTTGCCTGTTCCTTCTTCTTCAGCTCGTACTCCTGACACCGGAGCATTTCCGAAACCTGATTCAGGGCTGCCGCCAAATCGGAGAGCAGCCCCTTCTCCTTCACATACATATCTCCACCTCCCGGCAAAGCCTGTATCCCCTGAACAATCGGCTTCATAGAACGCAGAATCCCCGATACGACAATGAAATAAATCAGGAAAACAATTGCCAGATTCGCTCCGAAAAATATCAGAATCGTCCGAGGCAGATTCTTAATCATATCCAGATTCCACGTAGGATACAATTCCTTCCAGTACCTCTCTTTCGGATTCCCTACAATAATCAGATTCTCTCCCATTGCCGCCGTAGTGGTAGGATAATCTTCAATATACCCTCTGGTATACCAGGAAATCTCCGCCGCCGAATAATGAAGCTGTATCTCCTCCGGCAGATTCTCACTGTGCCAGATAACATCTCCGGTTCCGTCCTGCACAAGCACCGCCCAGGTATTGCCCTGCTCCAGCATTCGTCTCCCTTCCTCCGGCAGCTCATATTTTCCATCTGGCCCTGCGTTAAGCGTCTCTGCTAATTGGGAAGCCGTTCCCCAGCCTCCCATCGATTCCCTGTCATTTTGCAACACCGTAACAATCAGCACAATATTCAAAACCAGAAGGATTAAAAGCGATAGAATCAGCGTAATCACAAACCGCTTAATCAGTCTCATAATGCTTATCATCCCAATCATCAGCTCCTTCCTTTTCTTAATTCTCTGTACTGAGAACCCAGTACACTTCTTAATACATGCCCTGCGGGCAGGCGGACTCCGTCCCGCCAGAGCGTGCCCCCAATAGCTTTCTGCAAGATGCCGCCCCAATTTGCATCAGATTTTAAGAATGAATTTTCGTTGTACTAGGTATCAGTTTGTATCCAAGTCCTTTCACCGTTATTAGTGATACCGGCTTCGACGGATTCTCTTCAATCTTCTCCCGGATTCTCCGGATATGCGCCATCAGCGTATTCTCATAGCCATAGGGATTATCCCCCCAGGCCGCCTCGCACAGTGAGTCAATCGTCACTATCCGCCCTGCGTTGCGTCCAAGGGTCTGCAGGATTGCATATTCCTTTGCAGTCAGCGGGATATGCTCCCCCTGCCGGATAACCTCCGCCCGCTCAAAGTCCACCCGGCTAAACGCCAGTTCAAGCAGCGGATTGTCCTCTTTATAAGTACGCCGTAAAATCGCCTGAATCCGAAATAGAAGCTCCCTTGGCAAAAATGGCTTCACCACATAATCATCGGCTCCCAGTCCAAATCCCCGGATTCGATCGTCTTCCTCTCCTCTCGCCGTTAGAAACAACACCGGAATATCTAAGAAACTCCGCATCTGCTCAAACAAGCAGAATCCGTCTCCGTCCGGCAGCATCACATCCAGAATTGCAAATTCCGGCTGCCACATCTTACTAAGCTCCAATGCCTCCTTCACCGTCCCTGCAGACTTCACCTGTTCATAACCATCTTTTTTCAGAATGGATAAGACCATCTGCCTTAACCCTTCCTCATCATCTACCAATAAAATCTTCTTATTTTTTAAATAATCATAATTCATAAAATTACACCCTCCCGGCATTCCATTATGGCCATTCGGCCATTTTGCAAAGTATGCCTCTTTTCCCTGAAAATATTGAAAACGCTATTCGTCTGTTCATTATTTTCCATTGATTGTATGATACCATGATTTTCCCTGCAAATCCTCTCCGGCGTAAAAATGTAAGGAAAATGTAAGGTTGTGAAAAGGTTGCTGCAAGGTTGGCGTTTTATACTAAGCGTATCAACCAGAAAGGAGAAACATAATGAATATCATTGAAACAAAGCAGTTAACGAAAACCTACGGTGATTTTACCGCAGTGTCCGATATGAACCTCCATATTCCAAAGGGCCGCATTTACGGCTTTCTCGGACCCAACGGAGCGGGAAAATCCACAACCATGAAGATGTTCTTAGGCCTTACCAGCCCTACCTCCGGTTACTTTATCATCGACGGCAGAACTCTTTCTTCCGGACGGATTCCTACTCTTAAAAAAATCGGTTCTCTCATTGAAGCGCCTGCCTTCTATGGCAACCTCACCGGAGAGGAGAATCTGGATATTATCCGGAGAATCTTAGGGCTTCCTAGGTCCTCCATCGACGAAGTCTTAGAGCTTGTGGGACTGACGAAACACCGGAAACGTCAGGTAAAAAAATACTCTCTTGGCATGAAACAGCGCCTTGGACTTGCAGGAGCTTTCATCGGGAAGCCGCCCATATTGATTCTGGATGAACCCACCAACGGCCTTGACCCGGTAGGAATCCATGAAATCCGCAGCTTAATCCGCTCGCTGCCGAAGCAATACGACTGTACCGTACTGGTATCTTCCCACTTGCTAAGTGAAATGGAACTGTTAGCAGACGACGTGGGCATTTTAAATCATGGGCGCCTCCTTTTTGAAGGAACGATGGAAGCCCTTAAGGATTACGCCTTCCATGCCGGATATCCTACCGATAATTTAGAAGAAACTTTCCTTGCCATGATTCAGACCGACAATGCCGTAAGAAAGCGGGGTGATTTCAAATGATTTTTGCACTGGAACTGAAAAAACTGCGCCGAACAGGCTTTGCGCCCATTTTCCTTGGCGGCGGCATGCTGGCATCGGCAGTTCCGCTCATCAATATGGCTGTCAGAACGGAAACATTTACCGGACTTTCGGGAGATCCTTTTTCGATTCTGATGGACGAAAACTGGGGGCTGATGGCACAGCTTACCATTCTTCTGGTTGTCTGCGGGTGCTGCCTGATTTATCACACGGAATACGCGGACAGGGGCGCATTGAAGATGAATACTCTCCCGGTGCGCCAGACCTCTTTATTCTGCGGGAAATTCGGCGTTACCCTGTTATTTGCCCTGCTGGCTCTGGCTTTGCAGACCGCGTCGCTGGCATTTTCCGGAATCCACTGGTTTTCGGACCGGAGCTTAAATCTTCGGGGACTATTACAGAGTATGGGCTTTGAAATCATCATGCTTCTTCCCACTCTGACACTGATGCTGTTCGCAGCTTCTCTGTTTCAAAGCATGTGGCTAAGTCTTGGCGCCGGAGTAATTTTAACGTTTCTCGGCTCCATGATACAGGAAAGCCATTTGATTCTATCCCTGATTCCTTTTGCCGCTCCTTACCGGATGCTGCATGCAGTTTCTCCGGAGGATATCCGAACCTGTATCCTAATCTGCATCGTCCAGACAATGGTATTTGGAATGATGGAAATCATTTATCTGCGTATAAGGAGGATATTTACATGAACCAGAAAATACAATCGGCAAAATCAGAGAAAACGACTCCAGGCATGATTTCTCTGCTTCAAATCGAACTAATTAAAATCCGTCGTTCCCATATCTTCTGGATTCTGCTGATTCCGGCAGTAATGATGTGGATTCCGTCGGCGCTGAACGCGGATGTGAATTTCCGAATGGATAATATTGGTATTACGCCGGAACATAATTTCTTCATCCAAGGCTTTATGGGGATGGCCTGGTTTATGATTCCCGCCGCCCTGATTATCTGTACCGTTCTCTTAAATCAGACGGAGCGGACAAACAAAGGATTTTTAAAGATGCTGTCTCTTCCGGTAAATACCGGTAAGTTATGCCTCGCCAAATTTCTGATTATGCTGCTTCTTATGGCGGTACAGATGATGTTTACGATTATATTTTACTACGCAGGCGCTCTACTGGCTTCCCGGTTAGAGAACTATAATTTTGTGCTGGGCTTCCCCTACGTTGCGGGCGGCGCAGCTAAGATTTACCTTGCCATTATTCCTATGGCAGCC
>CATJPU010000260.1 GCA_949742505.1 uncultured Lachnospiraceae bacterium
AGATTTTACGCTGAATTTGGTTAATGTAGCCCACTACACCTCCCAAATCCAGCGTAAAATCTGATGCAAATTGGGACAACATCTTGCAGAAAGCAATTTTCAAACACGCTCTAGTTAGATATCACAGCAGGATATTGTGCAGAAATGATATTTCCCAACAGCTCTATTTTTCGCTATAAATATATACTCTTCGTTGCAATCTGCCTGCGAAACCGCGTATCGTGCTCCACGAACAGCATGGAAGGCTGATATTCCAATAAAAGATTCTCAATCTGCATTCTGGAGAATACGTCGATGAAATTCAGCGGTTCATCCCAGATGTACAGATGCGCCGGTGTGAGCAGGCTTCCGGCAAGCAGGACCTTTTTCTTCTGGCCTTCGGAATAATCCTCCATATGTTTAAGAAACTGGATTCTTTCAAAGTCAAGCTGGCGTAAGACGGAGCAGAACAGGCTTTTATCCAGTCCTTTTTCATAACAATACTTGTCGATAGAGCCTTTTAGCGCCGCGGTATCCTGACTCATATAGGAGATGATAAGCCCGGAGGCAGTCTCTAAAACTCCGCTTTCTGTTACCGGAAGACAGGCGTCTGCAGCGCCGGTCTTTTCAAGAATCATCCGAATAAGCGTGGATTTGCCGCAGCCATTTTTGCCATGCAGAGCAACCCGTTCTCCTCGTTGAATCTGAAATGTCAGGTCCGTAAAGAGAGGCGCTTTTGCCCCTTCATATCTGAGGGAATAATCCCGGATATTGACAAGGGTTTCCTTGTGATGGGAGAGTGGGAGAAGCTTTAGCGGAGCAGTTTCTTCCAAATCTGCCAGAAGCCCTTCCTTCTGCTCAATCTCCCGGTTTATCCGGCGTTGCATCTGTTTCACCCGGCTTTGCATCTTCTTGGTCTTTCCGCCGATATAGGAGCGTTCGGCGATAGGTCTTTCATGTTCCTTCACCGATTGGTGAAAGCCGATTTTCGTCTGTTCATTCTTATCCGCCCACTTAGAAGTCCGGGAGACGGCAGCTTTCAGCTTCTTAATCTCCTTCCGGTGTTTTTTATTTTCCGCTATTGCGAACTGGTCTTTGCGCCTTTTGTTTTCCCACCAGCTTGAGAAATTCCCGCTCTGCACTTCGATTGTCTGCCGGTTTAGCACAAGCACATGGTCGGTACAGGCATCCAGAAGGTCCCTGTCATGGGAGACGAGGATAAAGCTCTTCTTTCCGGCCAGATAGGTTCTGACAGCTTCTCTTGATTCCATATCCAGATGGTTGGTGGGCTCGTCAATCAGCAGGAAATCATTCTGACCGGAAAACAGGATAGCCAGCAGAATCTTCGTGCGCTCTCCGGGACTTAGGGTGTCGAAGGGGCGGTAGAGGATTTGGGCGTCTGCGGACAGTTCTTCCAGTTCGCAGAGGACCCGCCACAATTCACAGGCGCCCTTTATCTCTTCCATAAATTCTGCGGCCGGCTTCGCTTTCTGAGCCGGAGTCAGCTCATAAGGAAAATAATCGAATACCGCCGGGGTATCGATGGTTCCCGAATAAGAATATTTCCCCATCAGCAGATTCAAAAAAGTAGTCTTTCCCTTTCCATTCCGCCCGATAAATCCCAGTTTCCAGTTGGTGTCAATGGAAAAGGATACCTGCTCAAAGGTGTTGTCAAAGCTTCCTTCATAGGCAAAAGTCAGATTCGTTACATTTATTTGCGCCATAGTCATTCCTCCCTTCAGGTTCCGTTTACAGACATAAAAAACAGAACCATCTGCCGCCAAATAGTTCCGTTATATTCAATAACCTCATAATATCTATGGGAAGAATCACATGTTTCCGGCCGGCTATCCTGTGAAATAGCCGAATGGAATGGTCATGGGTATATATCTATAAGGAAATCGCAAATACCAATCAGGCTGGTTAGGAATTTGATTTCGGTAAAATTCCATACAGATATATTTCCACATAAAAAAGAGAGGTTATGAGAACATAATCCACTTTTGGCAACATGATAATAAAACAGTATAAGGATTTTCTTAATACTGCCAAAGTCTTCATGTAATCAAAAGTAAACTATCTCCTCATCTTTCCACCCCTCTCATCAAACTGAGCTAATTCTAGCATATGGAACTCCCCATTGTCAAGCTCTTAAATTCGGCTCTGTCTGTTGTCAGATTGGGAAAATCAAGGTATAATGAAAACAGAATATTTTGCTTTTAAGATGTGGAAAATATTGTGAAAGGATAACAATATGCAGAAAAAGACACCTGATTATGATAATGTGTTTAAAACTATGAAGAGTAAGCATAAGAGGCTGTTCATATCCGTAATTAATGATATTTTCGGGAAAGAGTACCCATTAGATACAAAAGTGGAGGTTTTGCCGTCAGAAGGATACCTGACTGAAAGCGAGACGGCAGACGGGAGTAAAGAAATAGAGGAGCAGATTTCTGATTTTCTGATTAAGATTGGGAGTGAAGTTTATCTGTTGGAGTGTCAGAGTTATGATGACGGCTCTATGGCAATCAGGATTGCAGAATATGCATTCATTGTTGCGAGGCAGTTCGCAGCATGGGATATCGGGCATGCGACGATTCCTATGCCGAAATTTTCTGTAATTTATGTCAAACGAACGGAGAGGACGCCGAGAACTACGAAAATTACATTTACGTTTCCAGACGGACAGGAAGTAGATTATGAATCCCCAAATATAATCCTGGAGGAATTTACAAAGGAATATATCGTTGAAAAGAAACTGTTTCCTTATATTCCGTTCTATATTGCAAGGTATGAAAAGGATATGATATCCG
>CATJPU010000261.1 GCA_949742505.1 uncultured Lachnospiraceae bacterium
ACCTTATAAACAACGGCAGCTTGCTTTTTGTGAAGCTATTTTACAGCATCGTGCTTTTAACGAAACATTCCGTCTCTGTATGGAAAAAGGCTCAATACCGGATATGACAACAATTGTCAATATTATGCAGAATTCTAATCTTTATAAGATCGAAAGCCGGAGCACATATGAACGGCGAGCCTCTACAATCAGCGGTTGGATAAATTGGATGTTAAGATTAATAGATGAGTAAAATTGAATACTATTAAATGGGAGCCTGATGACTTTAAATTACATATGACAACGGACCATATGCTGATGGTATAAAGTGTAGTGATATGTAACTCACCGATAAGATTGAATCTAGGCACGTTCTTAAGCAGACAACAGTCTCCCATTTACTGGTAATTCAATAAAATTCTATTCCGTCTGCTTAAAAACATGCTTCTGATTCAATCCACATCCGCCAGGAGAAATGCGGACTGTAACACCCTCATATCTAATCCAGCATCTCCTTCAGTTTCCGGTTCACCGCTCCCGGATCCGCCTTCCCTCTCATCGCCTTCATAGTCTGGCCTACCAGCGCGCCCAGCGCCTTTTTCTTACCGCTTTTATAGTCTGTCACAGCCTGTGGATTCTCCGCAATCACTTTCTCTAATACCTCTTCTAACGCCCCTTCGTCGCTCTCAATCTTAAGTCCCTGTTCTTCCACATACTTTTCCGGTTCAACATTCTCATCGAAGATTTTCTCAAATACTTCCTTTGCTACCGAGCTGTTGATAAAACCTGCTTCCGTCATGGCAATCAGCTTCGCCAGATGTTCCGGCGCAAAGCAGATATCTTCCGGCTCCTGCCCCCGTTCCTTTAACAGGCGCAGCGTCTCCACAATCAGCCAGTTTGCCGTCTTCTTCGGCTTGCCGCTCATGGCTGCAACTGCCTCGAACAGATCCGCCAGATGTTTGGAGGAAGTAATAATTTCCGCATCATATCTGGGAATGTCAAATTCCTTCTCGTAACGCGCCAGCTTTTCTGTCCGAAGCTCCGGCTGTCTGGCCTTAATCTCTGCCAACCATTCATCGTCGATTACAATGGGAACCAGATCAGGTTCCGGGAAATACCGGTAATCCTTCGCGTCCTCCTTGGATCGCATGGCATGGGACGCTTCCTTATTATCGTCCCATCTTCTGGTCTCCTGTACCACCTTCCTGCCCTCTTCTAACAGTTCAAGCTGCCGCCTGCGCTCTCCTTCGATGGCTCTGGAAATCGCTTTGAAGGAGTTTAAGTTCTTCATCTCCGTTCTGGTACCGAACTTTTTGCTTCCCACTTCCCGGACGGATAGATTGACATCCGCCCGCATGGAACCTTCCTGCAGTTTGCAGTCAGACGCTCCCAGATACTGGATAATCAGCCTTAACTTTTCCAGATAAGCAATCACCTCTTCTGCAGAACGCATGTCCGGCTCCGATACGATTTCTACCAGCGGAACGCCGCTCCGGTTATAATCAACCAGAGAAGTATCGTCCCATTCGTCGTGTACCAGCTTCCCCGCATCCTCTTCCATGTGCATTTCGTGAATACGGATTTTTTTCTGAATATTTCCTGCTTCAATCTCAATGTAGCCGTTTCTCGCAATGGGGAGGTACAATTGGGATATCTGGTAGTTCTGCGGATTATCAGGATAGAAATAATTCTTCCGGTCAAATTTGCACACCCTTGTAATCTCGCAGTTCGTGGCAAGGCCAATCGCTGCCGCATATTCTACCACCTGCCTGTTCAATACCGGAAGCGAACCAGGCATCCCGGTACATACCGGACAGGTATGAATATTGGGCGCTCCTCCAAATTCGGTACTGCAGCCGCAGAAAATCTTGGTCTTTGTCGCAAGCTCTACATGGACCTCCAGTCCAATCACCGTTTCATACTGCTTTGCCATGCTTACCAGCCTCCCTTCTCAATGCCTTCTGTAAATGCCGGACGTTCACATTCTCTACCGCTTTCTGCAAACGCCGGACATGTATGTTCTCTCCTGCGTTCTGTTAACACCGGCCGCGCGTATTCTCTCATACTTTCTACCGTATACGCCGCCTGAATAATCTTCTTTTCCTGATAGCAGTCTCCAATGATCTGCATGCCGATTGGCAGCCCCTTCGAGTCCGTCCCCACCGGAACGCTGATTCCCGGAAGCCCTGCCAGATTAACAGAAACAGTGTAAATATCGCTCAAATACATCTTCAGCGGGTCGTTTAAGCTGCTGCCAAGCCGAGGCGCCGTCGTGGGCGCCGCCGGCGCGATGATCACGTCATATCTTTCAAACGCCTGGTCAAATGCCTGTTTGATTAATGCCTTTGTCCGCAGGGCTTTCCGATAATATGCATCATAGTATCCGGAACTAAGCACAAAAGAGCCCAGCATAATTCTCCGCTTTACCTCCGGGCCGAAGCCCTCGGAGCGGGATTTTTTATACATATTATGAAGACCCTCGTACCCGTCGGCACGATAGCCGTATTTTACACCGTCAAACCGGGACAGGTTCGAACTGGCCTCGGCAGATGCAATCACATAGTATGCTGGGATTGCATATTTTACCAGGCTTAAATCAAATTCCTCCACAACGGCTCCCTTCTTTCCAAGTTCCTCCGCTGTATCCAGAATCCGGTTCTTAATCTCTCTGTCCAGACCGTCTCCAAAATAATCCTTTGGTATTCCAATCTTCATTCCTGCCACATTTTCTGTCAGGGTATCCGTAAACCCGTAGGACTTTCTGCCTACAGATGTACTGTCCTTTGGATCATGAGCGGCAATCGCTTCTAAAATCACCGCGCAGTCTGTCACGTCTCTCGCAACCGGTCCAATCTGATCCAGAGAAGAGCCATACGCAATCAGTCCGTAACGGGACACCGTTCCGTAGGTAGGCTTCATACCCACCACGCCGCAGAAAGCGCTGGGCTGCCGGATGGAGCCGCCGGTATCCGACCCCAAAGCATAGAAACATTCCTCTGCCGCCACCGCCGCGCAGGAACCGCCGGAAGACCCTCCCGGCACATGATTCAAATCCCATGGATTTCTTGTCTCTCCATAATAAGATGTCTCCGTAGTGCTTCCCATGGCAAATTCATCCATATTGGTCTTTCCTAAAATAACCGCTCCTTCCGTCTCCAGCCGCTTAACCGCCTCGGCTGTATAGGAAGGTACAAAGTTATGCAGAATCTTTGAACTGCAGGTGGTAAGCACTCCCTTCGTACACAAGTTATCCTTCACCGCCATAGGAACTCCTGCCAGCGGCCCGGTAAGCTTTCCTTCCTCAATCAGCTTCTGCACCTCATCGGCCCGCCGGAAAGCCCCTTCTCTGTCTATCGTAACAAAGCCATGCACGTCTCCTTCAACTTGATCAATTTGTGCAAGAGCCGCCTCCACAGCCTCCCGGACTGAGACGTCCCCCGCCTGTATTTTCCTCCCCAGCCCTGCGGCTGTCAGATGTTTTATATCCATAATTACTCCTCCCTGCTCACGTATATCTGGCGCCCGGAATGTTATCCCGCCCCTCTTCCTATCCCGAAGCTGTCCGGGCAAGTCATACCAATACCTATCCGATTGTCTTCGGCACCTTGAAGCTCTGCCCTGCCCTCACCGGCGCATTTGCAAGCGTCTCTTCGCTCCCGGCCCCGTTCGTTACCACGTCTTCCCGAAATACATTATTTACTGGAAACACATGAGACATGGGCTCGGTTCCTGATGTATCCAGCTCATTTAAGACGTCAATATACTCCAGCATCCGTTCCATATCGCCCTTAGCCGCTTCCTTTTCCTGCTCTGACAACTCCAGCTTTGCCAGGATTCCTACATATTCAATCGTTTCATCTGAAATTCTATTTGCCATAATACTCTCCTCCAGTCTGATATACCAATTATTTGTGCTTCCTTATAACGATTCCCAATACTCTATTCCAGGGTCCCTGATTTTTCTTCCTTTGCCATCCCTGATTACGGTTCCAGTCTGCTTAAGTCTCTTGGGAACAGCGTAGTCTCTCTTACATTATCTTCACCCACAAGCTTCATGGTCAGTCTCTCAAGACCAATTCCAATTCCGCCGTGGGGCGGCATTCCATGCTTAAAAGCGTCCAGATAATGCGTAAGCCCTTCTTCCTCCATGCCTCTGGCTTTTATCTTGGCTGCAAGCGCCGGGTAGCTGTGAATCCGCTGTCCGCCGGTAGTAATCTCCATTCCTTTATACAGCAAATCAAAGCTTAACGTATATCTGGGATCTTCCGGATCATCCAGCGCATAGAACGGGCGCTTCTTCGAGGGATAATGCGTCACAAATACAAAATCGCTGTCCCATTCTTCCTTTGCATACTGTCCGATTAATTCTTCCTCTTCCGGCTCTAAATCAAATGGGTTCTTAATACGACGGTCATATTTCTCTGCTACTTTTTGTTTCGCTTCATCAAAACGAATCGCTGGAATCCGGCTCACATCCGGCAATGTAATCTTTAAGATATCCAATTCCTTCGCATACTGTTCTTCGAACAGCTTCATCATATACTGCAAAAGACCTGTTTCCATTGCCATGATATCCTCAAACCCGTCAATATAACCCATTTCAAAATCCAGACTGGTGTATTCATTCAGATGACGCCTTGTATTATGCTTCTCTGCCCGGAATACCGGAGCAGTCTCAAATACTCTGTCATATACCCCTACCATCATCTGTTTATATAGCTGGGGACTCTGCTGCAGAATCGCCGGCCTGTGAAAATATTCCAGCCGGAAAAGGTTCGCTCCTCCCTCAGCGCTCTTTGCCCCAATCTTCGGCGTATGGATTTCCGTAAAGCCCTGCTCATATAAGAAGTCCCGGAATGCTCTGGTGATTCCCTCCTGCAGTTTGAACTTCGCCCGCTCCCTGATGTTGCGCAGAGCAATCGGACGATAATTCAGCTTCGCATCCAGAGAAGTTCCAAGCTTCCATTTCGAAATGGCAAGAGGCATCATCTCATCCTCCGGTTCACTTAAAATTCTAACTGTCTCCATACGGATTTCTATACCGTTTGGCGCCTTCTCATTCTTCTCCAACATGCCTTCTATCTCTATCGTATCAGCTTCCTTCACATCCTTCAATGAAAATCCGGAAATCCCTTCCTCATATACTCCCTGAAGAAGCCCCTCCCTCTTTCTCAAAATGATAAATGCAATATTGCCCATGTCGCGGATTGCGTGAACGGCCCCGTTCACTTTAACCCTCTTCCCTTCCCTGCCCTCTGTAAGCAGTTCACTGATTTCCATTGTGTCTTTTCTTGCAATTCCTGTTAAATACTTCATGATGTTCCTCCTCTTTCTCTTTGACAGCTCCCGGAGGGGTTTGTAATATCGGAAAGGAATTTTCCTGGATAGAACAAAGAATGTGCTTCAGCACGCATCCCCCAGATGTTTTATTATATAGGGAACAAAGTTTCCTAATAATAAAAAACATCCCGGAGCATATCAATTATGCTCCGGGACGGATATGTTCATAATCCGCGGTACCACCCTCATTGAATCTCCGGCAAGGCAGAGCGCCTTCCCTTTTAATTCCTCTCATAATACTTAACGCGTATGACACGTACTGACCTACTACCATTCCGACATATTCTTACAGCTCTGAAATCCCACTGTTTTCATGCTGACAGCCTGTCAGGACCTGCCGCATCAGAATTACTTCAGCCAGTCTGCTCCCAAGTGTTCCCATATCTCCCATTCCTCAAAAAGCGCTCTCAGTCGGCGACGCCTTATTCCTGTCAAGTTCCAGGGATTAGAGTCTTGTTCCCAGCATTTAAAACTGATTTTTATCTTAGCACAGGATTTTTTGTTTTGCAAGATATATTTTAAAATTTCAATTTTAATTAAAATACATCAATAACAGCTCTTTATTACCGTCTCAAATTTGCTTTTCTGCATTTTTCCGGATAACAATCCGGCATTTGTTTAAACTCACCATCAGATTCAATATTCAGTCATCTTCTACTGTCTTCCGGCCTACGAGCTCATCCAGCGATAATTTAAGCTCGTCTGCTATTCTGCATAACATATAAATATCAGGAGTTCTCTTTCCGATTTCATAACCAGACAGAGAACTTCTGTCTATCCATAACCGCTTTGCAAGCTGACTCTGCGACAAATTCCTGGCTTCCCTAAAACTTTTAATATTCTTCCCAAGCGTATCTTGTTCCTCTTCCACTGCAATCATATTCACAACTCCTGTCATCTTACGTATTTTACAGCTTCAGTTTCTCTCTTCACCCCTCTGAATCAGTTCTAATCCCTGAGCAAGTATTGGAACCAGCCTGTTTCTGATTTCTTCTGAAAAATAGTTCCATGCATCATTACATTCCGTAAGACTATACCCAAACACATGCCCTTCGGGCTGATGGTCTTCATCTGGTGCATACTCTGGCGCGCACCCTAACGCATGCCCTTGGGACTGGCGGACTTCCTCCGATGAGGTATACCCAAGGGCACACCTCAACACACGCCTCTTGGGCAGACGGACTTCTTCCAATGAGGTATGCCTTAGGGAAGACATCACAACACATGGGGTATAGGACAAGCCGGAATACAGCCGGTATAGGATTTCCGCATCCGGACCAATGATTTCATTTTCCAGTCTGACATACCTTTTTATGTTGATTCCTAAGATCTCCGCCATCTGAAACTGGGTAATCTCATCCAGTTTACGGATACTTTTCCATACGCTCCATGGCATATCCATTTCCATCTGCGCCAGCCTCAAATTCCGATAAACAGTTCCGGGCAAACTCTCTTCTCTTCCCTGTTCCAATGCCAGTCCCACATTTATCGCCCAAACGATTAGCCTCTGCATCTGAAGCTTTCCCTTCTTTGTTGCACATTGAATCATATAATCGTCCAAAATTCCGGATTCTGTATATTTTCCGGTTATCAGATAATTAAGATCTCCTCCATTACTCTCGAACGTCTTCAGACAATCATATGAAATCACATTGGCACCGGATTCCAATTTCGCATAATGGCTCTGCGTAACGCCCAATTCAGCACTCATCTCCTTCTGTGTCTTGCGCTGTGCCCGCCTATACAATTGCAGCCTTTCCACTACTTCCGAATAACCCAGTCCCATAACATTCTCCAATAATTTACTGCTATAATTGTAAAATGTTTCAGGCATCCTATTATACACCTATTTATGAATATTTATTGCTCTAGGGGATTGAATTTTCCCGGCATATCACTTCCGGTACCGGAAGGACTAAAAGAACAGGAAGCCTTCCGGCTCATGGATGAGCTG
Source organism: uncultured Lachnospiraceae bacterium (assembly GCA_949742505.1). Lineage (GTDB taxonomy): Bacteria > Bacillota > Clostridia > Lachnospirales > Lachnospiraceae > Claveliimonas. The sequence continues at coordinate 7,274 of CATJPU010000261.1, forward strand.
ATGGAACGGCTTCCTGTTATATCTTATGATATCGTAGAATATAATGCAGCGCATGATAAAGAGCATCAGACTGCTGAATTTGTGCAAAAACTGATATGAGAATATTAGACCGCGCCCCGGCATAATCTTCCAGACGTTACTGCTCAATCGGAAGCGCATCCTGCACTTTCTTTACCCCGTCTCCCACAATTCCGTCAGTTCTCTCAACGGACTTGTCCACATCTTCTGTAATATTGCCAAGTCCTGCCGCTTCCTTAACTTCTTCCGGATGTCCCAGCGGCAGGATAAAATACTTATCATCCGGGTCCTGCGCGTGATATACCCAGGTCGGTGTAAAATCCGCTTTCTCCAGTGTAATCCTGCCGGTTGTATCCCGGTGAACCATCAGAGTTACCACCATTCCGTCTTCCGAGTATCCGTTCGTAAGGCCGTCCATATATTCTGTACGCTGGTTGGACAAATGATTGCCAATCGCATAAGCACATACCATCTTATGCTTACCGTCTCCGCTCTCAAGCAAATCGACCGGTTCTATCACATGCGGATGACTGGCAATCAGCGCGTCAATTCCCATATCGCATAGTTTTTGGGCAATCTCGTCCTGATAGGAATTTTCCTTCGTCTGATATTCCACACCCCAATGCATATAGGCAATGGTATACTCCACACCCTCTTCCTTCATCGCTGCCAGTATCTTCTCTACGTCGTCATACAGAGACTGCGGGTCTTCCTCCTGAAAGGAATTAATCAGGGCCTCGCTCTCTTTGCTGAGCGCAATTCCGTTAATTGTCTTGCCTCCGTCTATTACTTCAGTTTCATATACATAATTTAAAAAACCGACTTTTATTCCATTGATATTCTGCACTACATAATTCTTATCTGTTTCATCTTTTCGGACTCCGGTGTATAAAAGTCCCTTCTCCGTTAATACGTCCATAGTCCGCTGTAAGCCTTCATCCCCGTTATCATAGATATGGTTATTAGCCAGCATACACATATCCACCCCATTGGCCGCCAGTGCATCCGCAATCGCATCCGGCGCACAAAAATTAGGATAACCGCTGTAGTTCCCGTCGGTCAGAGCATACTCAGTCGTCACAGCCGCGAAATCCGCGGCTTCATAAATCTCCTTCATATAAGTGAAAATTGCGTTATAATCGTAACTCTCCCCGTTATAGTACACCGATGACTCCAGAAACGGCTTATGCATAATGATATCTCCGGCAGTCGTAATTACGGCTGTTGCTTCTTCGATTTTGGGCTTCTTTTTCTCCAATTCCAGAGCTTCCGCCTTTGCCTTTGCCTCTTTCGCCTTTTTAGAAATCCCCTTTACAACAGAACTGATTAACAGTACCGCCAATATCAGCGCCAACGCCAGAATTCCAATCTTTATCATCTTCTGAATCTGTCTCTGCTGACGTCTCTTCTGCCTTGCAATTTCCTGCTTTCTTCTTGTCTCTCTGTCCGGCTCTCCCTTCAGACCTCTATTTGGCTTCTCCTCCCCTGATCTTCTCATAACCCTGTCAGTATGTCTATCGCGGATACTTTCAACAGACTGAATCGGATGTTCTCTTTGCGTCCTTCTTTCCCTATGCGCCGTTGATTTTCCCCACCAGTCTCCTTTTCTTTCCCGGGCCGCCTTATGCGCCTTGATTCCATTCTTTTTTGGCTTTCTTTCAGAATAATCCTCCATGCTTTTCCTCTCCTGCACTCTTGTGGGTATACTAATACGATACTCGAAAAATGTCGAAAAAACAAGCGCAATAGGAAAAATAACTATATTATTTTTCAACAATAGATATCATTTACAAGAAATTGTTCGACTTATAAAACTCTTTCATGTATAATTAGCTTGTAACTGACAATCATTCTTCAATTAACAGCGGGATTATATCATGAAAAACAATACAGAAAACACACTGAAACGTGCAGAAAAATTACAAATCATACTAATTGGAGAAGGGATTCTGGTCGGAACTGCAGGCGGACTTGTGGTTCTGCTCTATCGGATTTTGCTGGAATATGCAGGAACGTGGCTTCATCAGATTCTGAATTTTGCAAAGGGCTCCCCATTTCTTATAGCCGGATGGTTCGTTATTCTGATACTCCTGGCTATGATAGTGGGCAGACTGCTAACATGGGAACCTTTAATCTCCGGAAGCGGGATTCCCCAGCTTGAGGGCGAGATGACCGGTCAGCTTGACCCGGTCTGGTGGAAGGTGCTTCCCGCCAAATTTGCCGGGGGATTCCTATGCATTCTCGGAGGGATGTCTCTGGGAAGAGAAGGTCCGTCCATCCAGCTTGGGGCTATGGTGGGAAAAGGAATTTCCAAAATACTTGACCGGGGGAAAACGGAAGAGCGTTTCCTCTTAACCTGCGGCGCCAGCGCAGGATTATCCGCCGCCTTTCACGCGCCCCTTGCAGGTGTTATGTTCTCTCTGGAAGAAGTACATAAGAATTTTTCCGTATCCGTACTGTTATCAGTAATGGCGGCTTCTCTGTCCGCCGACTACCTGTCGTCAACAGTATTTGGTATGGAGTCCGTATTTCAATTTGATATCATACACAACCTCCCCCAGAGTTATTACTGGATGATTTTAATTCTTGGCGTCATACTTGGCGTGCTGGGTGCATTTTATAACTGGTTCACGTTAAAGGTTCAGTCTCTGTACAATAATGCAAAGCATCTGAATACCACAACCAAACTCATCATTCCGTTCCTGTGCGCAGGCGTTTTGGGACTTCTTGCACCGGATTATCTGGGAAGCGGGCATAATTTGATTGAACAGCTCACAACCGAAGATCTTCTGCTGCACATGATTCTGATTACGCTGGTTTGCAAATTTATTTTCTCCGCTGTCTGTTTTGGCTCCGGAGCTCCGGGAGGAATTTTCTTCCCGCTGCTGGTACTCGGCGCGTTTATCGGGGGTGCCTTCGCTACGTTTGGCGTAAATTATCTGGGACTGGACGCCGCGTATATCAACAACTTTGTGCTGCTTGCAATGGCCGGGTATTTTACTGCCATTGTCCGGGCTCCGCTGACAGGAATTATCCTGATTTTTGAAATGACCGGTTCCCTGCATCAGCTCCTTTCTCTCTCTGTTATTTCCATTGTAGCCTATGTCGTAGCAACGCTGCTTCGCTCCAAACCGATTTACGAAAGTCTTCTGGAACGGCTGCTGGAAAAACGCGGAATTGAACTGCCAAAAAGTCATGGCAAAAAGGTTCTGAGGGAATTTGTCGTGGCACATGGCTCCGATGCTGCCGACCGGTTAATCAGCGAAGTAGAATGGCCCAGACACTGTCTTCTTGTCGCAGTCCAGAGAGGTAACGAAGAATTCATTCCCAAAGGGAAGACCAGACTTTTTGCCAGCGATTTGCTGGTAACCTTAACAGATGAAAGGGACTGTGCGGCCGTATATAAAGAAATGGAAGACATCTGCAGATTCAAAGGATTTTGAAAATAATCTTATTATATACCAAATTATAACAGCAAATAAAGGGCTATGGAATATGTGTCAATTACATATTCCATAGCATTTCCTATTCACGTCCAGGGCCGCTCATAGTAACGATTCGGAGTAGCATTTCAAATTATGCTACGCAAAAACCGCCCGCCAAATGGCCATTCGGGAGACCCGGAGGGTATACTTACCGGACTACTAATGTCCGATACTCTGTAATACTCCCTGCTCTTTACAACGTATCAATAAATTTCATAAACGCCGCTCTGCCCTCTTCCGTACATTTATACACGCCGGCATCTTCTAAGACGCCTACAAAGGTATTACCGATTTCTTTGTGAAGAATCTCCGTTACATTCTCCGCCGTTATATTTTCATAATTCGGAAGGAATTTCTCCGCCCATTCCGCATGTTTCGCTATTTTTTCATTGCTGCGGACGTCCTTCCCCTCAACAAGATACTCGGCGAGAATCTCCATCTCTTCTTTCAGCCTTGCGGGAAGCACTGCCAGCCCCATAACTTCTATCAAACCAATATTCTCTTTCTTAATATTGTGATACTGCGCATGGGGATGATATACGCCCAGAGGATGCTCCTCTGTGGTAATATTGTTGCGAAGCGTTAAGTCAAGTTCATAAATATCCCCTGTCCGTCTCGCAATCGGCGTAATGGTATTGTGAGGCTCTCCGTCTGTCTCCGCATAGATAAACGCATCCTCGTCGGTATATCCTCTCCATGCTCTCAGCACGTGGTCCGCCAAACTAATCAGCCTTTTCTCGTCTTTGTGACGAATACGCAGTACGGACAACGGCCATTTCACGATACCGGCCTCCACATCCTCGTATCCTGGTATAATAACCGGTTTTTCGATGGGCGCCTTTGCCATTGCAAATGTATAATGCCCTCCCTGGAAATGGTCATGGCTTAAGATTGAGCCGCCAACAATCGGAAGGTCTGCATTAGAACCCAGAAAATAATGGGGGAACAACTTCACAAAGTCAAATAATTTGATAAACGCTGCTTTATCAATCTTCATCGGTATATGCTGTCCGTTAAATACAATACAATGCTCATTATAGTACACATACGGTGAATACTGGAATCCCCACTTGCTGTCATTGATGGTAACCGGGATAATCCGGTGATTCTCTCTTGCCGGATGATTTACCCTGCCTGCATATCCCTCGTTTTCCATACACAGAAGACACTTGGGATAACTGCTTGCTTTGGCATTTCTGGCTGCCGCAATGGCCTTAGGGTCCTTTTCCGGCTTAGACAGATTAATGGTAATGTCTATCTCGCCATACGGCGTATCTACTTTCCACTTCATATCCTTCTTTACGCGGTAACGGCGGATATAATCGCTGTCCTGACTCAGCTTATAAAAATACTCTGTCGCTTCTTTCGGACACTTCTCATAACGCGCTGCAAATTCCTGCTGCACCTGCGCAGGTCTCGGCATCAGACAATTCATCAGCTTCGTGTCAAACAAATCCCGGTAAACGACGCTGTCTTCTATCATTCCTCTCCTGCAGGCTTCATCCAGAAGAACTTTTAGAATATCCTCCAGACAGATCTCCTCTCCTGTAATATCCACATCCTCATAATCATCCTCATGAAATACTTCCAGCAGAAGATTTGTGGTATATGTACGTTCGCACTCCGGCGTCAAACCGGATTCAATTCCATATTCTACTAATTTCTTAATATTCTTAGATAACATGTCCGCCGTCTCCAATCTCCACTACATAAAATTCAGCCTCGTGTCCAACCTTTTCCTGATATGTCTTACCGATAGAATTGATAAAGGTATCTACCGCGTCATTTTTCACAATACTTACGGTGCATCCGCCAAATCCTCCTCCGGTTATCCGGGAGCCGATTACGCCGGGAATCTTCCATGCCAAATCTACCAGAATATCAATCTCTTCACAGGATACTTCGTAATCGTCTCTTAAAGATACGTGGGACGCATTCATCAGCTCGCCAAAGGTCTGAATCTCTCCCGCCTTCAGCGCCTGCACTGCGCGGATTGCACGCTGGTTCTCATATACCGCATGCTTTGCGCGCTTCCTGCATACTTCGCTGGCAATGGCGTCTTTATGCGCCTCAAATTCCTCTTCTGTCAAGTCTCCAAGCGTACTGATATCCACAACTTTCTGCAGTTCTTTCAGAGCCTGTTCACATTCATTTCTCCTGTCATTGTAAGCCGAATCCACCAGACTGTGCTTCACCTTACTGTTGGTTATTACAATCTTCGCATCCTCTAGCACCACCGGCGCATACTCGTATTTCAGCGTATTGGTATCTAGGAAAATCGCATTGTCCTTTTTACCCATAGCGCTTGCAAACTGGTCCATAATCCCGCAGTTGCATCCGTTGAAATTATTCTCAGAGTCCTGTCCAATCAGGGCGATGTCAACCATAGAAACATCAAATCCATAGGTCTCTTTCAGGATAAGCCCCGTAAGCACCTCAAGAGACGCAGAAGAAGACAAACCGGAACCATTCGGAATATCCCCATAAATCAGTATATCCAGTCCATAGGAGATCTTCATGCCTCTCTTCTCAAAGGCCCACATCACTCCCTTTGGATAATTCGTCCATCCCGCTTCTTTCGACGGCGTCAAATCATCCAGACTGGTCTCTATAACACCAAGTTTCTCAAAATTAACTGAATAGAATCGTAAGTTTCTGTCCTCCCGGCTTCTTACCACTCCATAAGTTCCGATAGTCAGCGCGCAGGGGAACACATGACCTCCGTTGTAATCCGTGTGCTCGCCAATCAGATTCACACGCCCCGGCGCAAAATACTGACGAATCCCGCCTTCCCCGCCATACAGTTCCTTGAACTTCTCAACCAGATTCTGCATCATAACATCTCTCCTTTTCCGATACGGACCGTTTATTTGTAATTGCACTCCGTATATTCATATAATATAATTATAATGAGCAGTTCAAAGTATGACAATAAATATCATATACAAAACTATAACAATATTGAGGAATGGGAATAAACGAATGATACAGATACACACCACCGACAGCCAGATGGAGATGAAAGCCCATGGGGACTATCATTTTCCGGTTTATATCAGTGAAGAATCCATTGGAATTTATGAGGGAGGCGCCTTCATGTGGCACTGGCACCCGGAAATTGAGCTGACCTGGATTCAGTCTGGAACAATTGACTACCGGGTAAATGAACAACAGTATATTCTGAGCCAGGGGGAAGGACTGTTCTGCAGCAGTAACGCCCTGCATTCCGGCTATATGACCGAGCATGGAAACTGCGAATATCTGTCCATTACGTTCCACCCAAGATTCATCTACGGATATGAAGGCAGCATCCTTCAGACAAAATACATAGACTCCATGGCTGTCAGTCCCGGTTTAAGTTCCCTGCCCCTGCGTCCGGAGATCTCCTGGCAGTCCGAGATACTGGAATCTGTCAAACAAATTTACCGCTGGTCCAAACAGCCGCCCATTGATTACGAGCTCTCCGTTCATCTCGCGCTTACAAGAATCTGGCAGCTATTATTCCGGTATTTTGCCTCCCTGCCTGATACCGGCGAATCAGAAGCCGAACACCTGGACCGGCTGAAAGATATTCTCACTTTTATACAGACACATTATCAGGAAGCTCTGACCTTAGAGGATATTGCCGGCAGCGTCAATATCTGCAGGAGCGAATGCTGCCGGTTCTTTAAAAAGCATATGCATATGACCCTGTTCGACTACCTGCTGTTTTACCGGATTCAGCAAAGCCTCCCTTTGCTGAAAGGAGATAATAGTATTACAGACGTCGCCGGGATGGTTGGATTCTCCAATCCCTGTTATTTTGGGAAAATATTTAAGCGGTATATGAACTGTTCTCCAAGAGAATACCGGCGGCAGGGAACCGAATACAGATAAAAAAAGGATACGAATAATCAAAGGTCTCTACAAACTTTTCGAGGATTTTTCTAACATCCAGATGCCGCCACGATATTCCATGGACTGTTGATTCTGTGCTCCTCATCTGCCCGGAGTTTTCTCTGTATATTACGAATATCACATACCTCCACAAGGATTACCGACTGAAAAGCCGGCGTCACATCGCCGTCAAGATAAGCAGCCCGTAACTGTGCCAGAAAATCAAGAGATTGAATTAGGATATGCCCTACGAATTGTTACAATCAGCCGTTTACCAGACTCCCTATAACCCCCCGGGTGGCTTGCAGACCTTATTTTTTTTCGTTATTCTGTACTTAACGAACTGTTAAGGTTCGTTATGATATACTTAACGAACCGCTAAAGTCCGACATTATCGTTTGAAGCAGAATGGGAGGAAATGACTTATGCATATGGCTGATGCTTTAATTTCACCGGCGGCAGCCGGAATGATGTATGCCTGCTCCGGTCTTGCGGCGGCATATTCTATTAAGAAGGTAAGACTGGAAACTGATCCGAAAAAGGTTCCTGTTATGGGCGTCATGGGCGCCTTTGTCTTCGCGGCGCAGATGATTAATTTCACCATTCCCGGAACCGGGTCCAGCGGACATCTATGCGGCGGGATGCTTCTGACTGCTCTTCTTGGGCCTTACGCCGCCTTCCTGACAATGATTGGCGTTCTTCTGATTCAATGCCTGCTTTTTGCAGACGGCGGGCTTCTGGCTCTGGGCGCCAATATCTGGAACATGGCATTCTATGGATGTTTCCTGGGATATTTCCTTATCTGGCGTCCCATTATAAGCCAAAAAGCAGGCAGACGCAGAATTATCTGCGCTTCCATACTCGGCGCGGTGATTACGCTGCAGATAGGCGCATTTTCTGTAACTTTAGAGACCCTTGCATCTGGCATTACGGACCTGCCTTTTTCCATCTTTGCAGGGACCATGCAGCCGATTCATCTGGCAATTGGATTTGTAGAAGGATTGATTACCGCTGCTGTTCTGGTATTTGTCTATGAGTCCAGACCGGAAATCCTGATGGATGTAACCGCGGAGGAAACAGGAGGACGGCTTACATTCAAACATACTCTGGTTTCACTTTGTATCATCGCCCTGTTAATCGGAGGAGGGTTGTCTCTCTTTGCATCCTCCCACCCGGACGGACTGGAATGGTCTATCGAGCGGATTACCGGCTCTGCCGAACTTGATGCGGATGCTTCAGTCCCCTACGAAACTGCCGGAAGTCTGCAGGAAACCACTTCTCTGCTTCCGGACTATGCCTTCAGAGAATCCGATTCCTCTTTTGGAACCTCTTTGTCCGGCATTATCGGCTCTCTTGCCGTTCTGGGCATATGTATCGGCGCCTGTTATCTATTTAAATTTTTCAGACATCCACAGAAAAAGGAAGCAAAATGAGCAAATTAGATCATGCACTATCCGAAATCCATCATATGGATACCCTTGCAAACAGAGACCAGTGGCTGAATCGCATTCATCCGCTGGTCAAGCTGATTGTAACCGTCAGCTACATCACTGTAACAGTATCTTTTCATAAATACAGTCTCGCCGGCCTGCTGCGGATGGGCGTCTATCCGGCCGCGCTGTTCATTCTGGGAGACCTCTCATTTACCGACGCACTAAAACGGCTTAAAATCGTACTTCCGCTGGTATGTTTTATCGGTCTGTTCAATCCCTTTTTTGACAGACTTCCGGTAACAAATCTTGGTATGTTCACAGTGACCGCCGGCATGATTTCTATGGTAACCCTGATGCTGAAAGGGATTTTCAGCGTTCTGGCGGCATATCTTTTGATTGCCTCCACCTCCATTGAAAAAATCTGCTGCGCTCTCCGAATAATACGTGTTCCTCCCATTCTGGTGACGCAGATACTATTAACCTACCGGTATATCTCTCTTCTTCTTGAGGAGGCCGGACGTATCACCGACGCATATTCTCTGCGGGCCCCGAAGCAAAAGGGCGTCCACTTCAAAATCTGGGGTTCCCTTGCGGGCCAGCTTCTTCTTCGCAGCATGGACAGGTCGGAAGCCGTATACCAGAGTATGGCCCTGCGGGGATACCGGGGAGAATTTTACTACGGACGAAACGCAGCTTTCCGAAAAAAAGACGCGGCATACCTGCTTGTCTGGTCCTGTCTGTTTGCAGCTCTGAAACTGGTTTAGGAGTTGTAGAAAATAATTGACACATCCGAAGAAATATCCCGCGCAATCTGTATCACTTATTTTTCTACAACTCCTTAGCGAAAACTTATAGTTGTATATAAGGAGAATCTGAAAATGAGTCACATACATATCTGTCTGGAACATGTAAATTATAATTATGATACATCATGCCCGGTATTAAAGAATATAACCTTCACCGCCCATGAGCATGACGCCGTCGGCCTAATCGGTGCAAACGGCGCGGGCAAATCAACACTTTTAAAACTTCTGGTCGGATTAAATTTAAATTACGAAGGGAGCATCCGCATCGAAGATATCCCGGTAGAAAGAAACACTCTTCCGGTTATCCGCGAGAAAATCGGCTATGTTTTTCAGGATTCCGACAGCCAGCTCTTTTTATCCACCGTAAAGGAAGACATTGCTTTTGCTCCCCGCAATTACGGACTCTCGGAAGATGAAGTCAACCATCGGGTGGAACATGCTCTAGCCAGCATTCATATTGAACATTTAAGAGACCGCCAGATATATAAACTGTCCGGCGGTGAAAAAAAGATGGTATCTATCGCCACCATCCTGTCCATGATTCCCGATATTATCCTGATGGACGAACCTTCCATTGCGCTGGACCCAAAGAACCGGCGGCGTCTCATCCATATCCTGAATCAGTTTGAGCATTTAAAAATCATTGCTTCCCATGATTTGGATATGATTCTGGAAACCTGCAGCCGCGTCATTCTCCTGTCGGACGGCGAAATTATCCGCGATGGGAATACCATGGATATCCTTTCTGACAAAGAATTGTTAGAAGCACATGGGCTGGAACTTCCGCTCTGTATGCAGGATGTTGATAATTTAATACACGTTATGTATCCAAGGCAACACTCTTAGCATAAGCTTCACTTTATCTCAGCTTAGTTTCTGTATTAAAAAGAGACACCTTCTTTCAGTGTCTCTTCCTTAGTTCTATCTGAATCTTAGATTCTCAGATACTTATTATTCGTTATACTACCCTTTCCTCGTGCCAGAACACCGGAACAAAAGCTCTTCCCATCTTCTGTCTACTTCCTTCTGGAACGCCTCTAACAGATACTCGTTCTCCTTCTTAAATAAATGTTTAAAT
>CATJPU010000262.1 GCA_949742505.1 uncultured Lachnospiraceae bacterium
ACCGGATCGCCCGGTATCAGCTTGGTAAGAATAAATACCATCGTTGCCACGCCGAACAACATGACTATCATATACAATAATCTTTTTCCTATGAATTTTAGTCGTTCCATAAAGCCATCCTCTTTTGCTTCCGGAGGTTCGGACCGCTCGCCGTCTGAACCTTCCGGATATTTTCAGTTAACCAATTATTCCGCGATATTAATCATCGTCACGTCCAGCGTATAAGGGTCAGAAACCGCTACGCCTGTCAGCCTTGAATTGTAGCCGATATGCGCGGGAGCCTGTGCAATCATCGTAAACGGTCCGTACTCATAGGTTGCATCCTGAATCTCTTCCAGAATCGCTGTACGCGCCTCATCGTCGGTTGCTTCCATACAGGACTTAGCCATCGCTGCAATCTCCGGATCCATATCTGCCGCCCATCCTGCACGCAGGCCTACCAGACCGCCTGGCAGGAACTCAAGCTGTACGTTCGGGTCAGCAAAGTCAACCGACCAGTACATTACCGTAAATCCAAGCGTTCCGTCACGGTATGCATCGCCGTAGCCCGCCGCCCATGCCTGTGTTACGATGTTACAGTTAATTCCAATGAGAGCCAGGTCATCCTTTACCTTCTGTCCAAGGTCGGTAAGCGGAGTTCCCTCAAGAGCAAGGTCGGTAATCGTAAGGTCGATATCAAATCCATCCGGATAGCCTGCGTCTGCAAGAAGCTTCTTCGCCTCTTCCACATCCGTATAGCTTACGTCGCGAGTTCCCTTGCTTCCCATAAAGCCGTCCTGAATCAGCGCATAAGGCGTAATCGTTCCAGAACCTACAATCTCCTGGACTCCCTTGTAATCCAGAGCTTTGCGGATTGCCTGCTGTACCTTCGGGTCAGAGACAGGACCGCCGATTTTCTCATCCATGTTCATCATAACAAAGGCAACTGTCTTAGTCGCATCGTTGATAACAGCTACGTTATCTTTTCCTTCCAGCTCCGATACGGTATCATCTGTCAGGTTCAGAGCAACATCCACGTCTCCGCTGGACAGCGTCATCATCTGTGTATTTGCGTCGCCCTGAAGCTGGATAATGTACTTGTCTACATTAGAAGCGTTCTCGCCCCAGTAATTCTCGTTCTTCTCAAGTACGATTTCCTCATTCGGCGTATACTTGGTCAGAACATACATGCCAGAGCCTGCGCTTGTGTTATCCAGATAATTACGCGCTGTATCTGTCTCTGCCGCATCCTCCGCATCGGTAGCGCCGTTTTCCTTCGCAACCTTGCTGTCAAGAATTGCAAGAGCGTTGTATGTCAGCTTGGAAGTAATCGCACTGTCAGGCTCTGTCAGATTGAAAACAACAGTCTTCTCATCCGGAGTCTCAACGCTTTCAATGGTGTCGGCGATGAAAGAGGGATTGCCCTTCAGGTTCTTACAGCGGTTTACAGAAAATGCAACGTCCTCGGACGTCATAGGATTGCCGCTTGCAAATGTAATTCCATCTTTCAAAGTAACCGTAAGAGTCATGCCGTCCTCTGAAAATTCGTAGGTGTCTACCAGACAAGGCTCTGCTGCGCCGTCATTGCCGTAGAACTTAAACAGATTCTCATAGCATGCGTTCATTACTACATGCGCATATTTCTCATATACGTAGCCCGGGTCAAAGGTCTCAAGTCCTTCTCCCTCCATTGCAATCACAACTGTCTTGCCGCCTCCGTCTGCCGATTCGGAACCGCCGTCCTCCGGCGCTGCGTCCGGCCCGCCGCCGCATGCCATAAGAGACAGGGCTACTGTAAAGCTCATAACTAATGCCGCGAGTTTCTTCTTCATAAATATATCCTCCTTTATAAAATTATATATTGAGACACCGGACGTCCCGTTCAGAGCCGAACTCCTTTCCGGACAGCCGGCGGAATCTCTTCATTCATTTCTGTTCGCTTCATTTACAGCAATATTCACAAATCCGTCTGAATCTCACTCCTTGAATGAATCCTCGTCATACAAATGGCAGGCAACAAAATGTCCCTCCGAGATCTCCTTCAATACCGGCCGGTCTTTGCTGCATCTTGAGCATGCCTTCGGGCAGCGGGTATGAAAACGGCATCCGGACGGCGGACTGCTGGGACTTGGCACCTCTCCCTCCAGATGGATTCTCTCTGACTGGGCTTCCTGATCCACCTGGGGAATCGCCGAAAGCAGCGCTTCCGTATAAGGATGGTAACGCTTCTCGTAGAGCTGATCGTAGGATGCAATCTCAACCATATTGCCAAGATACATCACGCCCACCCGGTCGCTGACCTGATATACCACATTCAGATTATGCGAAATAAAGAAGTAGGTAAGCCCAAGCTTCTCCTTCAGTTCCTGCAGGAGATTGAGCACCTGCGCCTGCACAGACACATCCAGCGCCGAAACCGCCTCGTCACAGATGATAATCTCCGGCTCCAGAGCCAGGGCCCTTGCAATTCCCACACGCTGCTTTTGTCCTCCGGAAAGCTCATGAGGATATCTGCTCAGATGATAATCATCCAGTCCCACAAGCTGCAGCAGCTCATGAATGCGTGCATCCATATTTGCTTTATCCTTTAAGTTATGTATCTCAAAAGGCTCCATCAGAATCTGCCTCATGGTTCTTCTGGGATTCAAACATGCGGAAGGATCCTGGAAAATAATCTGCGCCTTCTTCCGCATCTCTTTCAGCTCTTTTCCTTTTAAGGAAGAGACGTCCTGCCCATGGAAATAAATACTGCCTTCTGTCGCATCCAGCAACCGGATTAACGTCCGCCCAAGGGTACTCTTTCCACATCCGCTCTCCCCTACAACTCCAAAGGTCTCGCCCTTCATAATCTCAAAACTGATATCATCTACCGCCTTGACTGTACCGGACTTTTTATTCTTACCTTTAAAATATACTTTTACATGGTCGGCCTTCATCAGCACTTCTCTATCATTTGCTGCCATCTGCTAACCCTCCTCTTTCTGTGCGTCCTGATATCTCCAGCACCGCACCTTCCGCTCCTCTGATATTTCAAACATCGGCGGCTGTTCTTTCTTACACTGCTCTGAGGCATACGGACATCTGGGCCAGAAGCTGCAGCCTTCGATTCGCTCCGTAGGATTCGGCACCATCCCTTCAATCGTCTTAAGCGGAGGTCTGTCCTTCGTTATCCTTGGAATCGCATCCAGCAGCCCCTGGGTATAGGGATGCTTCGGAGCGGCAAACAGTTCCGCCACCGGGGCTTTCTCCACAATATGTCCCGTATACATAACAAGAACCGTATCGCAGAGCTCGCTAATCACGCCCAAGTCATGGGTGATAAATACAACCGATGTTCCCATACTCTCATTCAGTTCCCGAATCAAATCCAGAATCTGCGCCTGAATGGTAACATCCAGCGCTGTGGTCGGCTCGTCAGCAATCAGAATCTGCGGCCTGCAGGCTAACGCCATGGCAATCATCACTCTCTGGCGCATCCCGCCGGACATCTGATGGGGGTATTCATGCGCCCGCACCTCCGGATTCGCAATTCCCACCGCTTTCATCATCTCAACCGCTTCCTGCATAGCCTCTTTCTTCTTCATTCCCCTGTGCAGGGTAAGCGCTTCTGCAATCTGTTTTCCACACTTGATAATCGGATTCAGAGAGGTCATAGGCTCCTGAAAGATCATCGAAATATCGTTCCCCCGAATCTTCTGCATCTCAGCCTCAGATTCTTTCACCAGATCTCTTCCTTTATATAGAATCTCTCCGCAGGTAATCTCTCCCGGAGGATTCGGAATCAACTTCATCATTCCCAGTGAGGACACGCTCTTGCCGCTTCCGCTCTCTCCGACAATTCCAAGCTTCTCTCCTTTATGCAACGTATAGTTCAGATGATTTACCGCCTTCACCGTACCTTCCACAGTTTTAAATTCCACGCATAAATCCTTAATCTCAATCAACTTCTCTGTCTTTTCCATAGCTATCCTCTCACTGTAAATGAAATTGTGCTGGCCGTTTCACAAGGTACACCCTCCGGGCATCCCATTAGGGCCATTCGGCCGTTTCACAAGGTATAGTATTTCCACTACAACGCAATAAAGCACTCTCTGTAAATAAAGAGGTAACAAGCTTAATCCTCTCCTCACCTTCAGACAGGAACATTCTTGTTACCTCTGATATCTCATAATTATACACAACAATGTATTAAATTTCAATAACATTCTTTACAACTTGATTAATTTTGTTACAGTCTATCTCGCCAGCTTCATCATAATCTCGTTGCTTCTCTGTACAAAGGCCGTCATTTCTTCCGGACTCAGCGGTTTGTGGGCCAGCATAGCCAGATCGTAGAGCTGCTTACAGAAGATGTTCACATTCTCCCCTTCCTTATGCTCTGCCACATACTGTACCAGAGGATGATTCGCATTCAGTACCAGCGTGCCCGCGCTTCCGAACATGGATGGATCCATTGCCCCGCCCATGCTGTACATCTTCATCATCTCCTGCATCCGGCGGCTCTCCTCTGACAGGGTAATCATAGAAGCCACATTCTCATCCTTGAACTTCTCCACCTTCACTTCCAGCTTATCATTGCCAAGCTCCTTACGGAAAATCTCAGTCAACTCATCCGCCGTCTTCTGGAATGCTTCCTTTTCATCCTCGGCAACCTCTTCTTTCGTGGACTCATTCACATCTGCGTCGATACGCTGGAACTTCAGATTCGGATTCCTCTGCTCAAGCTGCGTAATAAACGGCGAGTCAATATTATGCGTCAGAATCACCGCATCCTGCTCCTGGGCG
>CATJPU010000263.1 GCA_949742505.1 uncultured Lachnospiraceae bacterium
CTGAATGCGAGACGTCCAATACGTCCGAATCCATTAATCGCTACTTTTACTGCCATGATTAATTCCTCCTAAATGATTATTAACTGCTTTTCACAGCCACGTATTTTATGAATCTTTAACACTTCTTTGTTAAAGAATCATCAACCGAGTATTATTTTACTAAATCTTGTACAAAAATTCAAGTCTCTTTTGCATTTTTATGGAAGCAGCGGCAATTTTTTGTTACTATTTACGGCCCAGGACTGCTCATAACAACAATTCAGGGCGGTATTTAAAGTTTTGACCGCCCTATCTCCGTAAGTCTCTCCGGCAATAAGTATAAACAGCCAGCGCGGCAAATACAGGAACCTCTATTGCTCTTATAAACAGCAGCAAATCCACATTCCAAAAGGACGCCTGCCCGATATGCAGAAAATGATAGTCAATCATGGAATACAGCAGGCAGTTAGACAGTCCGACACCACCTGCCGGCAAAACGCAGCCAAGCCATATTCCGGTCTGCCCCGGCAAAGCCGCGTCTGCAATTACCGGAAGAATCACAAAGAGAAGCCCTGCGGCAAGGGCGCTTACATTATTTTTCATTCTTGCAGAAAGAAACAGCGTAAAGCTGACCGCCGCAAGCAGAATCAGGAAACTCCCCGCTAAGTTCGCCCATTGCAGCTGCCCTATATTATATGCCGGAAAACAGGTTACCGAATAGATAATCTGCATGGAAGTCTTCGTACCTTCCCAGCCAAACAAACTGTTGGTTATCAGGATATACAGTACGCCGCATAAAGCAAACGCCATACCGGTTATCAGAAGCGCCGACAATATCTTCACCACAGCCAGCCGCATCCTTCCATGTCTGGTGCAGCGCAGGATATCGTCCGCCCCGGTCTGATATTCCGCTGAAAATACCGGCGCTGCAATCACGACGCACAACACTGTAATGATATAAATCAATAGAATCTGATAGTCCATAGAATTAGAGGACGCTCCATAATAATACAGATACGGCCGTTTTACCTTCCCGAATTTCTCCTGCGCCGCCGTCTCTGCCGAAGGATAGTCCTTCTGCTCCATCTGCATGATAGATGACAGCCGTCCGGTCAGTCTGTCGTAAAATCCGTCTACTTCCTCCGGATTGATTTCTGATACTTGCGGGGCCCGTCCGTTATCCAGATCTGCAAACGCCTCTTTCACCCCATGAACATATGCTTCTGACAATGCAAGTTCCTCATAATAAACCCTGGCCGGAATATTTTCTCCATATTCCGAATCATATTCCTGATACAATTTCTGCCGTTTTTCGATTGCTTCCCGAATCTTTTCTGTAGTTACCTCTCCATAAATCGTATCATTATACTGTCGGTAATAACGAATCGCTTCCAAACCGGCAAGCTCTTTTTCCTCACCCTGTTCCTCCACAATAACCCCCTCAAAGGTTACCGGAATATATGCCATAACAGCAGTCAGAACAAAGGCTGTACCCAGCAAAATCCATGTGATTCTGGTTCTCAGTATACGTTTCATTTCTAAAAACAAAAATCTCATCTTACCACCCCGCTTTCCTGTGGAAACAGCCACAGATACAAATCCTCCAGCCGCGGCTCTGCCAGACTTGAACCTTTCGTCTTCTTCTCATTAGCCAGATACCGGAGCGCTGTTGTTCCATCCGGCTCATTTCTCAGATTCACCACTTGTACTTCCCGCTCCAGTTTTCCCACTTCCCCGTCCGGAACATGGCAGCGCCATACCTTGCCGATAATGTTCTTTACCAGACTTTCCGTCGTGCCGGTCTGTATGATTTTACCACTCTTCATAATGGCATTCTGATTGGCAATATACTCTACGTCCGATACGATATGGGTGGATATCACCACAATTCTGTCATGGGCAAACTCCGATAAAAGATTGCGGAACCTTACCCGTTCTCCCGGATCCAAACCGCTGGTAGGTTCATCCAGAACAAGAATCTCCGGATCGTTTAAGAGCGCCTGCGCGATTCCTACACGCCGCTTCATCCCTCCGGATAACTTAACAATCCGCTTTTTCCTTACATCTCCAAGGGAAAGCCGCTCTAAGAGTTCCGCAATCTTTCTCTTTGTACCTGTTTTTGTTAGCCCCTTTAGAACAGCCACATATTCCAGATAATCCTTAACTGTAAATTCCGGATAAAAACCAAATTCCTGCGGCAGATAGCCGAAAATATCTCTGTAGCTTCCTTTAAGCGCACCAATCGGAATACCGTCATATATGATTTTTCCCGAGGTCGGAGTCATAATCCCCGCAATCATCTTCATCAGCGTCGTTTTACCGGCTCCATTCGCTCCGAGAAGCCCCCACACTCCCGGTGTAATCGTAAGCGACACGTCGTCCACTGCCATTTTATCTTTATATTCTTTTGTAATATGTTCAATTCTTAACTCCATATTTCCACTCCTCTCTGTCCGCTGCCGTTTTGTCTGGCTCATACTCAGACAAATCTTCCTGTTTTTCTGCGTATTTTTACATATGAACCAGACAGTACGCCAATATAGCGCTGCGTAATTAACGATAAATTCTTCAAAAGCAAACCGGGAACAAAGATTAAATATATATCATCTCTTCTGAACAGCTCACAAGCATCCGCCCCTGATAAATACCGTATCCCAAAAGAACACAGCTCCCCAGAATAATTCCCCGATAAAATGTCCCGTCAAAAGCCCGCGGCAGAAATCTGGCAAACAGCGTCATAAGCAAAAGAAGTCCGAATCCATATGCCAGAAAATACCGGCACAACCTTTCCATTTCCGTTTTTCTGACCAGCAGTAATAATCCATTGCAGAGCGCCCCAAACAAGAACAGCATACAAACAATGCTGTTTTTGAAATCAACGGCCGTATACCTGGACATCAGAATACCAACGCTGGTAATCGCCGCCAGTTCCCCTGCAGACAATATCAAAATTCTGGACAACAGAAGTTTCTTAATGGAAAAAAACGCAGCGGCTTCTATCTCCCACATCTGATAATAGATAGAACGGTAAATAAATGGAATACACAGCATAGATATGGCAACCGTCAGACAGCAAAGCAGAAATACGGCTGTCGTCTGGGTAATCGTATGCCATCTTAAAAACTGAAACAGTACGAAAACAGGCGCCATTATAACAACGAACTCGGCTAACCACATTTTCCAGCCGATATACCGAATCTGTGCCAGCAAGAATCCGGGAAAATTAATTTTCTCTCTTCGTATACTCCCATTCAGGCTGGTTCTGGCAAGCAAAATCATGTTGTTCACCGACTGCTCTGTCACTGGCTCTTTGTCCTCTAACGCTCTTCTAATTCTATTTTCTGTCTCTTTTTCCATCTGCCTTCCCTCCTTTCAGCAGCTCCGCTTTTATTACCTTCAATGCCTGCCGCAATTTTGATTGTACCGTACGCATAGGCATTTCCATAACCGAGGCAATTTCCCGCAGTTTCAAATCCTGCTTAAACCGCAGTATTACCACCTCCTGCATGGCGGGTTCCAGCCTTCTTACCAGTTCCTCAATCAGCAGCTTATCCGTTGCATCTTCGAATCCCGTTTCCACATAATCCATCTCACAGCTGATACCTTCAAAAGATACATGCTCCTGCCATTTATTCCTGTGCATGTCGATACAGGTATTTACTGCAATTTTATACAGAAAGCTCCTAAATTTCCCGGAAAAACTGCCTCTTCCTAAGTATTTCATTGCTTTTAAAAATGTCTCCTGTGCCGCGTCTTCCGCCAGATACGCGTCCGGTGCATGCCACATGCAGTACCGGAGTATTTCCGGATAATACATACGCACCAGTTCATCCATAGCAGAAGAATCTCCGGCCAGCAGATTCTGAATCAGTATCTCTTCGCGCATTAAGATCTTCTCCTTGAGGGTAAACGACTTTTTTGTGCCGTCTATATAATAGAACGAACTAAGTATGGGAAAAGGATTAAAAAACGCGAAAAAAGTTTGCGCCTTTTGCGCAAACTTTCTCTCTGCATCCTTTTTACCTTTAAGATAACTTGATAAATTCCGGCTTTCTCGCCCGAAATACCGCATAATAGCGGAATCCATTTTCCTTAAGAATCCCGTCCGCCAAATGGAAATCATAAGCAATATGCTCTGGGATATGTCCGTCTGAGCCTACCGTTATGATCTCCCCGCCAAGCTCATGATACCGTCTCAGAATCCCGCCATGGGGATGCGCAAAGCCGACTCCGTACTTCAGCCCGGAAGTGTTCAGCTCAATTCCCTTTCCATCGGAAATCACCTGCTTTAATATCTCGTCAATCACATCCATGTAATCATCACAGCAGTAACTTTTTACTCCCTGACTGCTGTAGCGTACCATGTAGTCCATATGCCCCAGCACATCGTAGGACTGAATCTTCTGCACGTCCTCAAGCATTTCTTCAAAATATATCCGGTAAGCTTCCCTGTCCGTCCGTCCTGTGAAAATCCTCTTAGTCGCCGCGTCATGGTCCTGTACGGAATGAACGGAACCAATCACAAAATCCAGCGGATACTTCTCTGTAAACTCCCGGTAAAATTCTCCCAGATAAGGTTTTAATCCTATTTCCGCACCGATTCGGATATCAATTCTCCCCCGGTACCGTTCCCTGAGCGCCGGCATCTCTGTAAAATAGCGTTCCTCTTCAAAGATATCTTCCGGCCCCCAGTCTAAATTATCCTTATCATAATGGTCTGTAAAGCATATCATTTCCAGCCCTTTTGCAATCGCCGCTTCCGCCATATCTTCCGGTCTGGCATCGGAATCACTGGAAAAGCTGGAATGCATATGAACATCCGCTTTCATCATAATTCTCCTCCTGTAATCGTCCCTCCGCCAAGTACATATTCTCCGTCATAGAGAACAAGGGCCTGTCCCGGGGCCGCCCCCTGCTGAGGTTCCTCAAAAGTACAGCAAATCTCATCTTCTCCTGTCTTGTGTGCTACGCACCATGCACCCTTATGGTTATAGCGGATTTTTGCCCACAGCCGCCGTGGTTCAGTCAGGTCTTCGACTGACATAAAGTTTAATCTGTCCGCTTTTACGCGTCTAACCAGGGATTCTTCTTTCTTTCCTACCACAACCTCGTTGGTCCCGGGGCGTATCTCCAGAACAAAGACCGGATAACCTAACGCAATACCAAGCTTCTTTCGCTGTCCCACTGTGTAATGAATCACACCCTTATGTTTTCCCACCACAGTTCCGTCTCTGGTAACAAAATTCCCCTCTGGGAATACCGCATCCCGCTCTCTCTCGATAAAAGAAGCATAATCTCCATCCGGTACAAAACAGATATCCTGACTGTCCGGCTTGTACGCCACCGGCAGATTCAGCCTTCTGGCAAGCGTTCGTATTTCCTCCTTCTCATACATCCCCACCGGCATCAGCGTCTTTGCAAGCTGCTCCTGGGTCAGACTATAAAGAGCATAAGTCTGATCCTTCTTACCGGTAGCGGATGTTCTCAGAGAATACCTTCCATTACTTAATTGTTCAATACGCGCATAATGACCGGTAGCAATATAATCTGCTCCGATTGACAGGCTTCTCTTAAGAAGCGACTCCCATTTTACATAACGGTTGCAGGCAATACAGGGGTTAGGCGTTCTGCCTGCCATATATTCGTCTGCAAAATAGTCAATCACAGACTCCTGAAACTCTGACTTGAAATTCATCACATAGTAAGGAATCCTAAGCTTTGCCGCAACCATTCTGGCGTCCTCCACAGCCTCTAAGCCGCAGCATCCGCCATTTTCCTCCAAGAGCCTTTCTTCCTTATCCTGCCAGATCTGCATGGTAACTCCGATTACCTCGTAGCCCTGCTCCTTTAACAGATAAGCCGCTACGGAAGAATCCACGCCTCCGGACATTCCTACCACTACTTTTTTTCTACTCATGGATATCCAAATCCTTCTTAATATTCCTCTTCTTCCTCTTCCTCGCCTTCGTGAATATCTGACTTTGGCTTGGAAAGCCCTTCAATCTTAATATCATGCTTCTCGGCATAATCCCAGAGCGCCGCATGAATCGCTTCCTCTGCAAGCAGAGAACAGTGTACCTTTACCGGCGGAAGTCCGTCAAGGGCCTCCATTACCGCCTTGTTGGTTACTTCCATCGCTTCCCTGATATTCTTGCCCTTCACAAGCTCCGTTGCCATACTGCTGGTTGCCACCGCCGCGCCGCATCCAAATGTCTTGAACTTTACATCCTGAATAATCTGATTCTCATCAATATCCAGATAAATCCTCATAATGTCTCCGCATTTTGCATTGCCAACCGTACCTACGCCGCTGGCATTCTCTATCTCTCCCATATTTCTTGGATGCTGAAAATGGTCCATAACCTTCTCTGTATACATAATTAAATTCCTCCTGTTATCTCAATCTTTGTTACAATATCTTTCGTTGCGGCAAATGATTCTTTACCTGCTTTCCTATTTTATAAAATCTTCGTATAACGGCGACATCGAGCGTAAGTCCGCGACAATCTCTTTCAGACTGTCTACCACATAGTCAATATCTTCCTTTGAAATCTCTTCATTTAGCGTAAGCCTGAGCGAGCCATGGGCAATCTCATGAGGCAGCCCGATTGCAAGCAGCACATGGGAAGGGTCCAGTGAACCTGACGTACATGCCGAACCGCTGGAGCCGCAGATTCCTTTCATGTCCAGCTTAATCAAAAGTGCCTCTCCCTCGATGAAGCGGAAACTGAAATTCGCGTTATTCGGAAGTCTCTTCTCTCTGTGTCCGTTCAGTTTCGTATACGGAATCTCGCTCATTACACGCTCAATCAGGTAGTTCCTTAATTCTGTCTCTTTTGCCGTACGTTCCTCCATAGTACGCACCGCTCTTGAAACTGCCGCGCCAAGTCCAACAATCCCCGGCACATTCTCCGTTCCTGCCCGGCGCTTTCTCTCCTGCGCTCCTCCATGAACAAACGAGCGAATCTTCACGCCTTTCCTGATATAGAGGAAACCGATTCCTTTCGGACCATTTAATTTATGACCGCTGGCGCTGAGCATATCAATACAGCACTCATCCACATCAATCGGAACCTGACCAAATGCCTGTACCGCATCGGTGTGGAAGAGAATCCCTTTCTCGCGAGCAATCTCTCCGATTTCTTTAATTGGCTGGATGGTTCCAATCTCGTTGTTGGCAAACATCACAGAAATCAAAATCGTTGTCGGACGAATCGCCGCCTTCAAATCATCCAATTTCACCACGCCGTTTTCATCCACATCCAGATAAGTCACTTCAAATCCGCGCTTTTCCAGATAGTCCGCCGTATGAAGAATGGCATGATGCTCAATCTTCGTCGTGATAATATGATTCCCCTTATTCTGATAAGCTTCTGCCGTCGCCTTCAGCGCCCAGTTATCCGACTCCGAACCTCCTGCAGTAAAATATATCTCATTGGACTTTGCTCCAAGCGTCTCAGCAATCGTCTCCCTCTGCTTCGTGATTACATCCTTGTTTCCCGAAGCGAAGCTGTACACGCTGGAAGGATTGCCGAATTTCTCGGTAAAATACGGAAGCATAGCCTCCACAACTTCCGGCGCTGTCTTCGTCGTCGCCGCATTATCCAGATAAATTAATTTCTCCATCCTCTTGTCCTCCTAATTATTGCAGGCCTTCGGCTTCTCCTTATCACAGGCCGAAAGCTGTTTGCTTTCTTCAACTAACGTATCAAGCTTCATCTCGTTTACCGTCTGATTAATACTCTCATTAATTCGTTTCCATACATATTTGGTTACGCATCCTCCGGATGCCGCGCATTCCTCTTCTGAATCGTACCCCGCGCATTCCACAGGTTCTAAACTGCCCTCCAACGCCCGCAGAACGTCTCCGACCGATATCTCTTTCGCATCCTTCGCCAGCACGTAACCGCCTCCGGCGCCGCGGATACTCTTGATTAATCCCGCTTTCTTAAGCAGGGACATCAACTGCTCCAAATATCGCTCCGACAGATTCTGTCTCTCAGCGATACAACTGATGGATACCGGCTCCACTTCGCTGTATCTGGCAAGGTCAATCAACGCGCGCAGACCATATCTTCCCTTTGTCGAAAGCTTCAATTTCTCACCTTCTTTTTAGAATTCCTAGCAAAATACTAGGATTTTTTCTTCTTGTAGGATATCACTGCATTCGGGTTCTGTCAAGACAAACTTTTGAATAAGTTATAAGGATATCGGAAATTGTTACAGTTTGCGGACCGGCACAGGCGGCATGTGAACTGTAACCGATAGTTAGATATAATAAAATGAAAGAAGGAAACCGCATGTCGCAGAAGAAAATACTTATCAAAGGCGCCTTTATCCTTACTGTAACCGGATTCGCCACCAGAATTATCGGTTTCTTTTACCGCATTTTCTTAAGCAGAAGCTTTGGAGAGGAAGGAGTTGGACTGTATCAATTAATCTTTCCGGTTTATGCCCTTGGCTTTTCCCTTACCAGCGCGGGTATTCAGACCGCCATATCCCGGTGTGTCGCCAGAAAATCGGCGGTAGGCAAACATGCACAGGCAAAACAAATTCTATATATCGGTATGAGCTTATCCGTATGCCTGTCCGTTATTATTCTGGTTCTCACGCAGCAGAATGCAGAATTGATTGCCGCCCGCTTCCTATGTGAAAAGCGCTGTGCTCCCCTGCTTGTGGCGCTCTCCTATGCTTTTCCATTCGCCTCTGTTCACAGTTGTATCTGCGGTTATTACATGGGACTAAAACAAACCGGAATCCCTGCCGCATCACAGCTTCTCGAACAGATTGTACGCGTTGTTAGCGTTTATCTGTTATTTCTGCTATTTACCTCCGAGGGAAATCCTCCTGGAATCCTCATAGCCGCAGCCGGTCTGACAATTGGAGAGATGGCTTCCGCCGGATTCTGCGTCTATATACTCCGGTGCAGACAGCAAATTCTCTGCCCTCCGGCAAAAGTATCCGGCTGGCCGGCACACTCAGCCCTTACCGAACTGCTGAGACTGTCCGTACCACTGACTGCCAACCGGATTCTCCTGAATATTCTGCAGAGCATCGAAGCAGTATCTATTCCTGTACAACTCCGCACCTACGGCATGGATACCAGCCATTCGCTCAGTATGTACGGTGTTTTAACCGGAATGGCCCTCCCCTGCGTAATGTTTCCTTCGGCGATTACCAATTCCATTGCTTCTATGATGCTGCCTGCCATCGCTGAACTGCAGGCTGCCGACAGCAGACGGGAGTTGAATCAGTTAGTAAAAAAAGCTGCCGGCGGATGTTTTCTTCTGGGAAGTCTCTGTTGTATCGGCCTTCTTATCACCGGCCGCTTCATCGGCGCTTACATCTTCCACAGTAACATGGCAGGCGACTTCATCATTACACTGGCATGGATTTGTCCATTCCTTTATACTAACAGTAATTTAATCAGTATTATCAACGGTCTCGGAAAAACCAGCCAGTCCTTTTTGTTCAACTTTATCAGCCTGACCGTACGTATCCTCAGCGTATTCTTATGTATTCCATTCTTCGGGATTAAAGGATATCTGTGGGGACTGCTTGCTTCCCAATTGATTCTTTTCCTTCTATGTATTTACTATTTAACCAAAAAAAGTCACATCCTGTCATAGGATGTGACGCTCTCTCATACAGCTCTCTTTATTTTCCCTCTGTTTTATGACCAATGTATTATATGAATACTCAAATATAATACGATATCCTAAGAATGTCTCAGCATACTTGGAGTAATGGTTCCCTTAATTCCAGCCTTTGCAGCATAACCTTTCAGAATCTTCCAAAATCCCTGACGGCTCATCTTCTTCCCTGATATATTCGGGAAAAGCACATCCGACTCCGTTCCCTTTAGCAGCTTATCGCGTCCATTCTTCAGATAAGCTCTCATAGCCTTCTGGGACTGCCTGTCCAGAGGGTAGGCATTCTGATTCCCGTCAAAATGGCACTGAAGATATCCCAATTCCATATTAATATCCTCAATTTTTAAACTAACCAGTTCCTCCACCATAATTCCGGTAGAATACAACAACTCAATCATCGCTTTGTCCCGAAGAAGTTTCGGTGTCTTCCCTGTAGGCACTGCCAGTACCTTCTTCACATCTTCCTTAGAAGCGCTCTTCGGAGCATGTCTCTCAATCTTCGGACTCACCAGAGTCTCTGATACATCCTCTCCAATCATCCCCTGTCTTTTTAAATACTGAAAGAATCCTTTGATGGATGCAACATTCCTTGAAATGGTCGTATTGGTTAATCCTTGTTTTTCCATATATAGCATATAGGAATTTAAATTTGTAACCGTAAGTTTCTCAATATCCCGAACCTCCTGAGACTCAAGAAATCTTACCAGCTTCATCAAATCGCGGCGGTAAGCCATCTCTGTATTTACAGAAATCCCTTTTTCATTCTTTAAATATTCTACATAATTTAATACTTTGTTTTCCATAATCCATTCTCCTATTATATATATAGAGTATAAGCACAAATGCGGTAAAAATCAAAACATTTTTACAATTATTTTTACCAAAACTGGACTCATATAACATTCTAACGCAACTCCTATACAAATAGCA
>CATJPU010000264.1 GCA_949742505.1 uncultured Lachnospiraceae bacterium
CTTCACCTTCTCCTCATCCGTAAGCAGGCAGGTCTCAATAATCACTTTGACCAGCGATTTCCCGGCAGCCGCCACAACAGCCTCAATATCTTGCTTCACGTACTGCCAGTCTCTGGCTTTTACCGCGCCCACATTGATAACCATATCCACTTCGTCCGCGCCCTGGCTGACAGCCAGAGAAGTCTCCGCCGCCTTCGCACTGGTCAGACATGCTCCCAGCGGAAATCCCACTACACAGCAGGTCTTCACCTCGGAATGTGCAAGCTCCTTCGCAACCAACGGCACATACCAGGAATTTACACATACAGACGCAGTCTTGTACTCCCTTGCCTCCTTACAGATTGCAATTACCTGCTCTGGCGTTGCATCGGCTTTCAGCAAAGTATCGTCAAGATACGCCGCTATATTCATCCCGGCCCCCGTCCCCATAAATGGTACAAACTCCCTCCCGGAAGAAACCTTGTTCACAATTTCATCCGTAATTTCTGCAATTAACTTTTCAATATCCATGTTCTAATCTCCTTTATTCGGGAATCTATTGCTTAATCTATAGCACATCAGCCCCCCGCTTTCAAAAAATGCGGCCAGATTACACAATCATCCCCTTTATTTCCTTTCCCATTATAGTCTTGCCAGGATAAGTTAGCAATAGAATATTTTTTTCATGGAAGAAAACAGCTTGTCTGAACAGTAGCTATCTGAACTATTGCGGTGCGAACATTCTTCTCTTTCTTAAAACTCCATCTCTTCATATTTAACCAGATGAACGTCTCCTATCCTTTTTGTCAGCTTTACACATCCGTCTGTAAATCCGGTTTTGGGAACAAAGAAAACCAAATTCTCCCACGTTACAGAACTCTCGTAATCAATAATTGCGACTTTTCTGCCAAATCCAACATAAAATCTGATGCAAATTGGGACAGCATCTTGCAGAAAACAATTGGGGGACACGCTCTAGCACCCTCTCAGGCATATCGCAGCAATAAAAATAACCCGTCCTGACACCAAACATGCCGACGGGCTATTCTTAATTTTCATATTTTATCGGACAAAGTCCGCCAACTCCGGCAGGAGCATGTGTTAAGATGTGGCCTGCGGGTATATTTTACGAATACGCATTTCCTCTTACGCCTGCAGACACGTAATTGCCACTACCCCGACAATATCTTCCGCCACACACCCTCTGGACAAATCGTTAACCGGTCGCTTTAACCCCTGTGTAACCGGCCCGTAGGCTTCTGCCTTCGCAAGTCTCTGCACCAGCTTATATCCAATATTACCGCTGTTCAAATCCGGGAATATCAGGACATTTGCGTTGCCTGCCACATTGCTTCCTTTGCTTTTCATAGCGGCAACCTTAGGTTCTACCGCTGCATCCACCTGTAGTTCTCCGTCGATTTTCAGATTAGGAAATCGCTCTTTTACTCTTTTAGCTGCTGAAATAATCGGCTGCAGTCTTTCATTCTTCGCGCTTCCTTTTGTGGAATAAGACAGCATCGCTACGATGGGTTCGCCCTCCGTAATTTGCTCAAAGCTTTTTGCAGACGCCACTGCAATATCAACTAACTGAGCCTCTGTGGGGAATTCCACCAAGCCCGAATCCGCAAAGAGAAATACTCCCTTATCGCCGTATTCGCAATTCGGAACCACCATCAGAAAGAAGGCAGATACCGTCTTCGTTCCGGGAGCCGTCTTGACGATCTGAAGTGCCGGTCTTAACGTATCTCCTGTAGAATGACAAGCTCCCGCAACCATTCCGTCCACTTTTTCCATGTGAACCAGCATCGCGCCATAGTAAAGCGGATCCTGCATAAGCGCAAAAGCCTTCTCTCTCGTCATTCCCTTTTTCTTGCGAAGTTCGCAGAGTTCGGTAACCATCTCTTCAAACTCCGGACCATTCTTATAATCCAGAATCTCAATACCGGGCTGCTTCAATCTCTCCTGTCCGGGCATGTCCTTTCCGTCGTCGGATAGAAGCAAAATCCTTGCAATTCCCTGCTCTGCAATCATTGCCGCGGCAGATGTAACTCTCTCATCATAACTTTCCGGAAGCACAATCAAACAATTCTTTTTCGCCGCCCTTTTTTTAATCTGGTCCATAAAATCCATAAAACAAATACCTCCAATATTTCTCTAGGTTGCTTCCGTAAATCCCATACGCTTTCGTCTCTATGGAAACGCTGCGCCCTTTCGGGAGCGCTGTACCAGGAACTCTCCTTTGCCGCGGTTTTTCTATGGCAGACTGCCTTCCGTAGTACGGATACTGTCAATAATCGCAATTACCGTCCGGTCAATCGGTCCCAGATGATCACAACGCGCCGCAAGCCTTGCAGACCCGCCTTCCTGAATAATCAAAACATAGTCCCCTACGCCCGCGTCTGCATCCGCTCCGTCGCAGACAACCATTTCATTTCCGTATAATTCTCCATGTAAATCCACTGAACGGACTATCAGCAATTTCTGACCTCTGTAATCATCATGTTTTTGTGTAGATACTATATTCCCAATAACCTTTGCTATAACCATATCGTTCTCTCCATGCCCTGTTCCTGTACCGTCCGGCTCCATCCAACGCATGCCTGAAAGTACATTTCTCCAGAACGTTTTCCGATGCCGCGCCGCCGCGTCCGCCGCTGATACACGCAGCCATTATTTCTTTTTTTCATATAGAATACATACTGTCAATAATTGCCGTTATTCCGGCGTCACAGCAGGCTTCCGGATTCGGAAGGCAGAACGCCCCTTCCTTGCTGGTTGCATAGATAACAGTCTCGCCGATTCCGCTGCCAATAGCATCTCCCGCAACGATAGGCGCTCCTGTATTCTCGCCTTTCGAATTACAGGGCTGAATTACCATAAGCCGGACGCCTGACAGCCTTTCGTCCTTCTTCGTCGCAACCACAGTGCCAATCACCTTCGCAATCTGCATATTCACCACCTGCTTCCTTCATTTCTTTCCTGATTAACCGACCCTGACATCTCCGCATCTTTCATAATCTGTATAATTCATAGCCTGCATAATCGGTATCCGTCTTCCCGCGTCAGCGGTTGCATCCAAGAATCCTCCGCTCAATCTCATTAATCTGATTCACTCTCTGAATATTGCGCTCCCCTGCCAAATCCGTTTCCAGCCAGGTCTTAATCACTTCTTTGGCAACTCCGTCCCCGATAATCAGGCTTCCGATACACAGTACGTTCGTGCCGTTATGAAGCTTGGCATTCCGCGCGGAATAGATTTCATTCGCAACTGCGGCCCGGACTCCCGGCACCTTATTGCACATTACGGAAGAACCGATCCCTACCGCGTCAATCATAATTCCGTACTCACATTTCTTAGAAGAAACTGCCGCCGCGACCTGAAATGCATAGTCAGGATAATCGCACCTCTCTGTACTGAACGTCCCCACGTCCATACATTCATATCCCAACTCGCCGATATATTTCTTCATTCTTTCTTTTAATTCATAACCGCCATGATCGGCGCCGATTGCTATTTTCATTAGGAATCACCTCCCGAATATTTTTCAAAGACCTGCTTGCCATTGATGTCAATGTAATCCACGACAGCCATAATTGTCGCGTCAACCGGCATATTGGTAGTAACCGCAGTCTGTCTCGCTGAACTGCCCCCAACCACAAGGACAATCTCCGACTCCCCGGCTCCCACCGCGTCAATCGCAACCACAGGTTTCCCTTCATTCTCCAGCGTCAGCAAGCTCACCGGCTGCACAACCAGAAGCTTCAATCCAACCAGCTTCTGCTCCTTACAGGTACAAACCGCGCTCCCAATAATCTTCGCTGCATACATAAAACCACCGTCCTAATAATTATTTGCAGCTACAATATCTACTCTTCCTGACGGGCACTTCTGCTTACATGCGCCGCACCCGATACATTTATGTCCGGCTGCCTCCGGCGCTCCGGAAATAATTCCTTTTGCGCTGCTGGTTCCGATTCTTGTTGCCCCTGCATCGATCATCGCTTTTGCCGTCGCATAATCACGAACACCTCCGGATGCCTTTACGCCCATATCCGGTCCTACGGTCTGGCGCATCAGCCGGATATCTTCCACCTTTGCACCGCCTGTGGAGAAGCCGGTAGAAGTCTTCACGAAATCCGCCCCTGCGAGTTTGGCAATGGTACATACCTTAACCTTTTCCTCATCGGTAAGGAGGCATGTCTCAATAATTACCTTTACCAGCGCTTTGCCTCTTGCTGCAACGACTACTTCCTCAATGTCCTGTTTCACATAATGCCAGTCTCCGGCCTTTGCAGCGCCTACGTTAATCACCATATCCACTTCGTCGGCGCCCTTTTTGATTGCGTCAATCGTCTCGGCAACTTTCGTACCTGTTGTGCATGCTCCTAAAGGAAATCCGATTACGCAGCAAGTCTTAACGCCGGAGCCTGCAAGCTCCTTAGAAACCAGCGGAACATACCAGGAATTCACGCACACAGATGCCGTCTTGTATTCCCTTGCTTCCTTGCAGATATTAACAATCTGCTCCGGCGTTGCGTCGGCTTTTAACAGCGTATCATCCAGATATTTTGCCATATCCATGTTGGAAGAACTCCCAGCCGAAATAAAACTTGTGTCAGAAGAAACTTTATTGTATATTTCGTCGGTAATCTCCGCAATTAATTTTTCTATATCCATTTTCTACTCTCCTTTGTCTGATATTCGTATAACTCAGGTTGAATGATACGAATGATTTAAGCCTGCGGCAAAATTCCTTCCACATCATCATGCGGACTTGCGATTACATGTACGGATACCACTTCGCCCACGCGTTTTGCAGAGGATGCGCCTGCTTCTACAGAGGCCTTCACTGCTCCAACGTCTCCGCGCACCATTACCGTTACCAGTCCGGAACCAATCTTCTCTTTTCCTACAAGGCGTACATTCGCTGCCTTTACCATCGCGTCCGCTGCTTCGATTGCTCCAACCAATCCTCTTGTTTCAATCATTCCCAATGCTTCCTTTGCCATTGTTATAATCCTCCATCTTTCATTTAAAATTCTGCTTCCTCATGTTACGATTTACAGAGCTGCAGGTCTTGTAAACCATAACTATTTCTTAACTATTTCTTGCCTGCTGCCTTTGGCTGCGGTAAAATTCCCTCAACATCGTCGTGGGGACTTGCGATTACGTGTGAAGAAACCAGCTCGCCTACGCGCTTAGCAGCGGAAGCTCCTGCTTCTACGGATGCTTTCACTGCTCCAACGTCTCCGCGTACCATTACGGTTACCAGTCCGGAACCGATCTGCTCTTTGCCGGCCAGACGTACATTTGCTGCCTTTACCATTGCATCTGCCGCCTCAATTGCTCCTACCAAACCTTTTGTCTCAATCATTCCCAATGCTTCTTTTGCCATTTCATTCACCTCTTAAATTTTTTTGCATTTTTCAGTTTTCATCTATCAACACTTTATCATTACAATAAAGCCTGATACAAATCCGGATGCAGGGATGGAACGACTGTGATATTCAATATCATTCCTTCCTTTGCCAACTGTGCTCTGGCATATTCTGTAGCTGTTGTAACATCGCTGACTTTGCCTGTGACAACTACAAATGCCTTTCCGCCTAAGCCTCTTCCAAGCCGTACCTCAATCAAATCAATTGCCGCGCTCTTTACCGCATAATCCGCCGCAAGCACTGCGCTGGCCAGGGAAAAAGTCTCTATCACTCCCACAGATTCTCTCTGCTCTGGAGCGGAGGTTCTCATAATTGCAGGTATTACCTCTTTATCAACGCTTGGAATCATCAGCGTGTCAACCACTTTGTCTCTGCCTTCTGATTTTCCTGCCGCTACGGCGGTTTCCACACTGGAGGTATCTCCTGCCACAATTACGATAAATTTACCCGGGCATGTCGGCTGGGCCACAACCAAATCTACGTTGGCCGCCTTAAGCATCACATCCCCTGCAACTACTCCGGCTGCTACACTATTTAACTCTACAGCTCCTATTGATACTCCCATGATTCACTCCTCATACCTGGGGCGCCCCATTATGGCCATTCGGCCGTTACGCAGGGTACGCTTCCATAATATCGATATAGTCCTTACTTACCGTTACAACGCGGCCGCTTATGGAGGCATGAACATTCGCCCCAAGAGCGCCTTCTGGAATCTGCCCGATACACTGTCCTTCTCTCACCATATCGCCCTCGGAGACATTCGCCTCGCAGGGGACTCCAATATGCTGTTTCAACATAATTCTTACAGCTCTCGGCGCATCATAGGAAGCCACATAGGGAACTTCCCTGTCGTAATCGGCCAGTCCCGTTCTCTGAATGACTCTCTTAGACGGAACTTTTGTATCCTCCCGGAACAGATTCACAGGTCCGGGTTCCCGACTTGCCTTTATCTTCTTCGCCAGAAGCTCCGTACGCATTCTGGAAATAAATCTGCTGGGACTCAGGCCCATATTACAGCCTACATAAGTGCAGAGCCCGCAGTTACAGCATCCAAGCGCAGCGTTTCCGTCTACCAGCACTCCCGCATTGCTAAATGTCAGCGCCTGCATCACCTTATGGGGCTGAACTCCAAGACCAAGGCTGCTTCTGGGGCACACCAGCGTACAGTAATTGCACTGACAGCATGCCGCTTTCGCCACTTTCAGTTCCTGCTCCAGACTGGACGTCTTTTTCCGAACTAGTTCATGATTCGCGGGAAGTACAATCACTCCATTCGTCGTCTTCGTCACAAATTCAGCCTTGACGTCCGCTGCCGCCCGTCCCATCAAAGGGCCTCCAATAATCACTGTGTAATCCTCGCAGGTAACTCCGCCTGCCAAATCCAGCAGATAAGCGATGGAGGTTCCGATGGGCGCGGTAACCGTAAGCGGCGAATGCACCTCGCCGGTTATCGTAACATTTCTTCGGATTACCGGAGAACTCTCCATAGCCTCCGCCACATGGTATGCGGTCTGTGCGTTGACTACTACGCACCCGGCCTCAATCGGAAGCTTGCCCACCGGAATCACACGCCCGGTCACCTCGTAGATAATCTGCTGCTCGTCGCCTGCCGGATAGTAGTTCTCCAGCAGATGCAGGGACACCCCTTCTTTTCCGGAGACCGCGCTTTCCAGGGCTTTTACCGCCGCCTTATTCTTGTATTTCACCGCAAGTACTCCGTATTTTGCTCCGGTACAGTCCTTCACAGCCTGCAGGCCCTCCACAATCTTTGCCCCATGCTGCTCCATCAGATATTTATCCGACTGGATCAACGGTTCGCACTCCGCGCAGTTTACAATCACATATTCTGCTTCGCAGGCAATTTTTACATGCGTGGGAAACCCCGCGCCGCCAGCGCCTGCTACGCCGGCCTGTTTTATTTTTTCTAAAATCAGTTCGTTCATAACCAACCTCTTAAACGATTCTGAATGAGCCGGAAAGGGTGCATCTGCGCGACCTTGTAAAGTTCTTTGCCGATGTCAGGCCCTCTCCCGTCGGCGTTGCAATGGAAAGCGTGGTATATCCTTCTCCGTCGATTGCAAGTCCCGCATAGGACGGTGCATTCTTTACAAAAATGGTGGTATCAATGGCCCGTCCCATTTTAGTTAAGTTATCCACATTCTTGGAATGCATCATAGCCGTATGATGGCACCCATTTTCCGCAGCCACAGCCTTTTCAATTGCTTCATCCACTGTCGCTACTCTGGTTACCGGCACAACCGGCATCAGCATTTCCGTCATCACCAGAGGATGTTCAAAAGGAACGTCGCAGATGACTACCTTTGCGTTCCCGCCTCCGTAAATACCGGATTCTTTTAAAATATAGGAAGCATTCCGGCCTACGAAATTCTTATTTGGAGCCCATTTGCCGTCTTTGTTCTTCACCATAACGGTGGCGCAGACCTTTTCAATCTCAACGCCGTTCAAAAGATACGCGCCGTTCTTTACCATTTCACGAATCAGTTCATCCGCCACAGAATTTTCAACAATAATTTCTTTTTCTGCAATGCATAAGATGCAGTTCTCGTAGCTTGCGCCTTTGACAATATCCGCCGCCGCTTTCGGAATATCCGCGGTTGCGTCTACCACCACCGGCGGATTCCCCGGACCCGCTGCGATGCATCTCTTGCCTGTCTTCATGGCGACTCTGACTACGCCTTCTCCTCCGGTTACCGTCAGAAGACGAATCCGTGGATGATTCATAATCACCGCGCTGGTATCCATCGTCGGCTCTTTCGGCGCGCACAAAAGATTTGCCGGACCGCCTGCCGCTATGATTGCCTGATTCATAAACTGAATGGTCTTACTGGACGCTCTTTTTGCTCCCGGATGGGGATTAAATACCACCGCATTCCCCGCCGCTATCATTCCAATTCCATTATTGATAACCGTAGCGGTGGGATTGGTGGAAGGAGTAATTGCTCCTATTACACCAAAAGGCGCCATCTCGGTAAGCATTAATCCGTCGTCCCCTGTCTTGGCAATCGTAGTAAGATCCTCCGTACCCGGAGTCTTATTTGCTGCAAGCAGGTTTTTCACAATCTTATCTTCCACATGCCCGTATCCCGTCTCCTCATGGGCAAGCTCTGCCAGCTCCCTCGCTGCGTCTCTTGCCGCCTGACGCATGGCGGAGATAAATTTTTCTCTGTCGGCAAGGCTGAAATTCACCAGTTTCTTCTGTGCCGCAAGCGCTGCCCCGATGGCTGCCTCGGCCGTATCAAACAGCCCGAAATCACCTTCCGGCGCGCCTGCATATACGGAAACTTCCGCTCTGCCTGCCATTCCTTGTCCCAGCTCGCTCTGTACTTCATTGATATACCGCGAGATATCCGAACTGGAAATCCCCATAACTATCCCTCCAATCTTACGAACTTTGCACTCCCAAATTCATTCCTATCCTCTGCGGCAAGCGCGGGAGACTGTCTGAACGATTACGCAGGAAATACAAAATCCTGATATAAATACTAATTCTTCACTTACAATCCGCTGTTTCTGTCGGCCGCGGCCCCTGTTGCGGGCTTGCAGACATTCACTCCCGGATGATACTGACGCCCCGCTCTCTCGCTTCATCGGCGGCAAGAGGCGTGATTACAGCCGCCTTCGCAGCCCGAATCAAACGTTCCCCTCTCTGGTAAGCCCGCTCCACCTCTTCTTCCGTCACGAGGGTAAGCGTTCCTCCTTCTCCTGCCGGAAGAAATTCGCCAAAACCTGGCAGGAGCCCTGGAAACGAAATTCCCATATCCTGCAAATCTTCCTTCAGCTCTCTGGTTATTCTGCCAAACGCACCTCCAAACGACCCGTTGATATCATAGGGGAGCCTTACCATTACCGGCTTTCCCGACATCAGAAAATAGATGGAAATCCTGGTAAACAGATCTGCTTCTTTTCCTTCTTTCAGCGCTCTTAACATATCCAGAGAGGGGGCGTATATCTCCAGTTTTTCATATGCCGTAAGCCCGTTCAGAATATAACTGACATCCCTCTTATCATATATGTAAAATAATCTGCATCCGGTAATATTCAGGGCTTCCAGCCCTTCCTCCGCCAGAAGAAAATCCACAGACTCCAGTTCTCCATACAACTCAAATTCCGCAAGCAGTTCCTGGAACCCTACCGGAAACCTGGGAACAAGAAACAGCTCTTTCCTTCTTTCCAGTCCAAGCTCTCTCTTTCGCAGATAGTAAGTAATTACACGTCGGATTACTTCTCCAATTTCACTCTTACTAAATTTTGTTCCCATTAGACCTCACTCGCCAATCTGATTATATTCCCAAAGCTGTCTGCTTTCAGGCTTGCCCCTCCAA
>CATJPU010000265.1 GCA_949742505.1 uncultured Lachnospiraceae bacterium
AAGAGGGCCAGAGAGGTTGCAGAGGCGGAATTTGACAGGCCGGAGGCTTATAAGAGGATTGAGAGACTGATTGCGGAACTTACGGAGTAAGGGCGTTTAAACGTACATTGCCGATACGCGCTGCTTCCTGAGTAGTATTTTATCAATGCAGGGGTATCAGGAGACAAGCCGGGATTTATGAAGCAATGCTGTCGGGAAGATATGCGGGCGGCGCAGTTTACCGCAGGTCCAAAATATAAAGGAGAATATGACGGGATGGGGAGCAGAGAAGGAGCGAAGCCTTATTTTAGTATTGTAATGCCCACGTTTGGCGTGGAGAATTATATTGCTAAAGCAATAAAAAGTATTCAGAAGCAGGACTATCCGGATTGGGAGATTATTGTGGTAGATGACTGCAGCCCGGATAGAAGCGCGCAGATTGCAGAGGGTGCGGCAGAGACCGACAAACGGATTCGGATTGTACATCATAAAGAAAATCAGGGATTAAGCGCTGCGAGAAATACTGGAATTGAAGAAGCAAAAGGAAAATATATCTGGTTTATGGACCCGGATGATTATGTGGATTCGGATGTTCTGGGGCAGGTAAAGGCTTCTCTTGAGAAGAATCAGGCAGAAGTCGTAATGTTTGGCCTGAGTGAAGAGTATTATGATAAAAAAGGAAGTTTGCAATATACACATTCTATTTGTCCATCAGAATTTCTGTATACCAACCAGGAGGAATTGCGAAAGGCTGTTATCCATCTGGAACGTCAGACGCTGTATGGATATGCCTGGAATAAAATCTATGATTTGGAATATATAAAAAGGAATAGATTGCGGTATAAAGACGTGAAGTTGATTGAGGATATTGTATTCAATATACAATTTTTTATGGATATTAAGAGACTGAATATCCTTGGAATAATGCCCTATCATTATGCAAAACGTTTGGACGCCAATCTGACGAATAAGTTTGTACCGGAATATTTTGCAGTACATCGAAAGAGGATTGAGCAGCTGTTTCGTCAGCACCTTTACTGGGGGATTTGTACGGAAGAAGTGAAAGAGATTCTGGGAAGTCTCTATGGCAGATATATTCTTTCTGCTTTAGAGAGGCACTGCGACCATCGTTCAGGAATGAATACGATTCAGAGACTGAAATGGTGCAGAAGATTATTTAAACAGGGACTATTTAGTGAGTTAATTCCTGAGGCAAAAGCGGAAGATAGCAGGACATTGTCGGTGGCGCTTGTTTTCCTTCGCAGAAAAAGCGCATGGCTATGTCTTTTGATGGGCAGAGGGATTTACATCGTAAGGAAATATTTGCCTATAATATATTCAAAAGTAAAATCAGGGAGATAGGAGAATGAATGGATTGAAATTGCATTTGGAAAAAACATTGGAACTTTTATTTAAAATAAGTTACTTAGTTTTGGCTTTATGTACATTTAATACCTTTATTTATAAATCATCAGTGCAGCCTGTATTTGTTAAATTGACTCTTGCATGTGGAATGGTTCTTATTCTGACTCGTTTGGTTAAATTCAGAAAATACATAAAGACGCCATGTATTGTTCTGATGATATTATTCTGTATAAGCTTCGCCATTTCTACGATTATGAATCGGGAATATGGAATGGTAGAAAACGGGAAATGGATTATATGGACCGGACTTCAGTTCTTTGCATTATATGTATGTGATATGGAAAGGGATATGAAGAGTTATAATAAGGAATTTGAGATTTTATCGCATATTATAATTGGTTATAGCGCAGTAGCTGCCATAATCAGTTTGAAAATGCTTATTGTTTCTTATTCCGAGTTTTTCGAGACGGCAGAGGGAGAATTTTTGATTTCAGGGTTTACATGGGGGAGGTTATGGGGAGTCTATACTGACCCAAATTACGGCGCTGTTTTTACTGTGATATCTATTCTGTTGTCGATTGTATTCTTTTTAAGAAAGGGAATACTGTTAAAAATTATTTACGTTATATGTATTATTTTGAACTATTTATATCTTGTTTTTTCAGATTCAAGAACCGGCGAGATATCATTAGTCGGGGGACTCGCAGTTTTCTTGTTTTTCAGTTTGAATCAGGTGTGGAAAAGCAAGAAGGGATTTGTGAAATATGCTCTCATTATAGGAGTTATTATATTGGTGACTGGAGGCTCCTTACTGGGGATTCGCATTGTAAAAGTGGAATATAATAAAGTTCTTGCCCCAACATTTGCGAAGATGTTTGTCGAGAAAGAAGAAGCCAAAAAATTAAAGAAGCAGGACCAGACCAAAAAGCCAGGTCAAACAACGAAACCAGAAGAGAAAAAAAAGCAGGAAGAACTAAAGAAGCAGGAAGAGGCAAAAAAACAGGAAGAGATGAAAAGAAAGCTGGGCAGGAAGCAGGATCTGGAGGAAGATGTAAGTAACGGTCGGTTTGAATTGTGGAAGAGCGCTGTAGAAGTGTGGAGAACGAGTCCGGTATATGGAGTTGGCTACGTTACGTTTGTACCCTATGCCAAAGAACATACGCCGGATACTTATGCAGTGAATAACGATGTCGGAGAATATACCAGTATGCACAATGCCTTTATTAACACCTTGGCATATCAGGGGGGATTGGGATTTATTCTATTGCTGCTGCTTGCCGGGTATATGATCTGGTATATTATCGGGCCTGTATTCCGGGAGACAGGCGGCGTATATTTGTATTTGGATATTATGCTGGCCAGCGTTGC
This sequence comes from uncultured Lachnospiraceae bacterium, assembly GCA_949742505.1. Classification (GTDB taxonomy): domain Bacteria; phylum Bacillota; class Clostridia; order Lachnospirales; family Lachnospiraceae; genus Claveliimonas. Next base: position 2,713 of record CATJPU010000265.1, read on the forward strand.
GGCGGTTGTTCTGTCGATGGTTTTTCTACTGGAAGGATTTTATACATTATCACCGGGAAGTTTTGTGCTATGGAGTTTTTCGGGATATATGGTAAAATATGCCTATGGGATTAGGAAAGGGTAAAATTAGAATGAAAAAAGTATTAATCGGTTTTTTCATGGATGGCAGAGCGGGGGGAATTGATAAGTATCTGTTAAATTTTTTGGAAGTTGTTTCCGGTGAAGATGTACGGATGGATTTTCTGACAAATGAGATAGATGAAGAACTGAAAGAGAAGCTTAGGGGTTATCATTCCAGACTATTTGCGGTGGCGAATTTGAAGCATCCATTGAAGCAATATACGCAGGTACGCCAAATCCTGCGTAAAGGGAAGTATGATGCCGTCTATCTCAATATCTCAACGGCAATCGACTGTATTGCCGCCATCGCTGCCAGACACGAGAAAGTACCGAAGAGAATGATTCACAGTCATTCAAGCGGAAATGACTGTGAAAGCACAGTAAAAAGGTTTGCGTTTGATGTGATTCATTCTGTATGCCGCCTGTTTTTGTGGACAAATGGAACGCATTTTTACGGTTGTTCCGAGAAGGCGGGAGAATGGCTGTTCCCAAAGAGAATTGTGCGCTCCGACAGATTTCATGTAATCTATAATGCCGTAGACCGCAGCGTATTTCAATATGACGAGGCGGTCAGAAAAGAAGTGCGGAAAGAGCTTGGAGTAGACGATAAATTTGTAATCGGTCATGTGGGGAATTTTTGTTATCAGAAGAATCATGAATTTATTATAGATGTTTTTGAAGAGGTTTTGAAAAGAAATCCGAAAGCGGAGCTGCTGCTTGTAGGGAAGGGAGTTCGGTTTGAGGATATTCAGGAGAAAGTAAAGCGGAAAGGAATGGAGGGCTCTGTGCAGTTTCTTGGCTGGATAAAGGATGTGGACAAGGTCTTTCAGGCAATGGATCTCTTCCTATTACCCTCTAATTTTGAGGGATTGGGGATTGTTGGTATCGAGGCGCAGTGCTGCGGTCTTCCCTGTGTTATGAGCAGCAGGATTCCGAGAGAAGTAAAAATTACGAAGAGATGTTATTTTCTTTCTCTAAAGAGCGGAGCAGAAAAATGGGCGGAATTTATCACCAGAGGACAGTGGAAACGGGGAAGCGCATGCTGTCTTGCTATTGCAGACGAATACGATTTGGAAAATCAGAAAGAACAGCTTAAGAATTTGCTTTAGATTAAAGGAGAATGGGATGGCTTTGATAAGTATTATCGTTCCTATTTATAAGGTGGAACAGTATCTGGACGAATGCGTGGAAAGTATTCTCAATCAGAGTTACAGAGAGCTTGAAATTATACTTGTGGATGACGGTTCGCCGGATAGATGCGGCCGGATGTGCGAGGAATACGCGAAGAAAGATGAGCGTATTGTTGTCATCCATAAAGAAAATGGAGGCTTGGGCGACGCAAGAAACGCCGGAATCAGACAGGCCCATGGAGAGTATCTTCTGTTTGTAGACAGCGATGATTATCTTCATCCTAAAGCAATAGAGAGAATATTGTATACAGCGGAAAAGGAGAGAACAGATATTGCAATATTTGACTATGCTACGGTAGAACCGGGAAATAGCAGGAGCGATAGATTCACGACAAGTCTTCAGATAAATCAGGCATTTTCACCGGAAAGGGAGAAACGCGTGATTACCTGCTCCTGTTCAGCAGTAAATAAATTATATCGAAGAGAATTTTGGAAAGCGGCAGGACTTGAATTTCCTGTGGGAAGGTATTATGAAGATTTAGGCACCATACCGAAATTGCTGGCGATTTCAAAGAGGGTGGCTTACAGAAAAGAAGTGTTGTACTATTACCGGATGCGGGAAGGCTCAATTATGCATACGTCTGATTTTAAGAAAAATTATGAAGACAGAACGCGAATGATTGACGGTGTTTTGAAATTCTATAAAAGTAAGGGATTATTTGAGACGTATCGGGACGAACTGGAATATCTTGTATTTGAAAATGGATATTTTACGCCTTCCAGAGAGATTATACTTAACAGAGGAAGTAAAAAATATCTGAAAAAGTTCAGGGAATACGCATATCACAGATTTGCAAATATTGAACAGAATAAGTATGTTCAGGAATTAACAGGGAAAGAAAAGATTCTCTGGATGCTTTTAAAGAAAAAGATGTATGGAGCAATGCTTCTATTATCTTACGCAAGACGGGCAAAGGATTTTGCAGTAACGAAACTTGGAGGAAAATAAAGATGGAACTGGTCAGTATCGTTGTTCCGATATATGGCGTTGAGAAATATTTAGATAAATGTGTAAAAAGTCTCATCAATCAGACCTATCATCAACTTGAGATAATACTTGTGGATGACGGTTCGCCCGATAGATGCGGCCGGATGTGCGACGCATTTGCAAAAGAAGATGACAGAATCAGAGTCATTCATAAGGAGAACGGCGGACTTAGCGACGCCAGGAATACAGGCGCGAAGCAGGCTTCCGGGAAATATCTTATTTTTGTTGACAGCGATGATTATGTGGACAGCAGACTGGTGGAGAAAACAGTTTCCTGTGCGGAAAAGAACCAGGCGGATATGGTGATTTTTGACTTTACTGCTGTAGAAGAAGGGGAATTTAAGCTTCGTACAAATCATATTCCGGCGAATAAGATTTTGCGTTTAGAAGAAGAGAAAAGACTGCTTCTGCTGCCGCCGGCCGCATGGAGCAGACTATTTAACCGGGAATTTTATATGAAAGCAAACCATCCTTTTCCAGTTGGAAGGTATTATGAAGATTTGGGGACGACGCCGAAGTTTTTGCTGGAAGCAGAGCGGATTGTGTATTTTAAAGAGAGTTTGTATTATTATGTAATTCGCAGTAATTCCATTATGAAGAGCTATAATTTTGAGCGCAATTATAAGGATATGGTTTGGATTTTGAACGATATTCTGCAGTTTTACAAAGAAAGAAATCAATTTCAGAAGTATAAGAAGGAATTGGAGTATCTTGTATTTGCAAGCGGATATTTTGAGCCTTCCAGGGAAATTGTATTAAAGGACAGGAAGAATCCGTATTTAAAGAAAATCCGAAACTATATGTATCACAGATTTCCGGAATTTCATCAGAATATTTATGTGAAACAGTTGGAAAGAAAGAATAAGTTTCATTTGTTTATATTGGATATCAGACAGTATTGGATTATGGCCCTGCTGTCTGAGTGCAGGCAATTCGTAGAAAGAAAAAGAAGATAATCCGGGGGCAGTTATGGAGAAGATATTAACAATCACAGTACCATCATACAATGTAGAAAAGTTTTTGAATCAGACGCTTGATTCCTTTATTCACGATGAAATCTTAGATGATATTGAGGTTCTGATTGTGGATGACGGTTCAAAAGATCATACGGCAGAGATAGGGAAGGAATATGAAGAAAAATATCCCCAGACTTTTCGCGTGATATCAAAGGAAAACGGCGGACATGGCTCTACAATCAACAGGGGGATTGCAGAGGCTAAAGGCAGATATTTTAAGGTTGTGGACGGCGACGACTGGGTGAACACAGAAGATTTTGTGAAATTAATTCAGAAGCTGAAGGACTGCAGCGCGGATTATGTATTTACCAATTACTATGAAGTAAACGACGTGACCGGAGAAAAGAAACCGGTAACTTTCCCCGGAATCCGATTAAATGAGGAGATGCCGTTTCATGCAATTGCGAAGGAAACGAAGATTTCCATGCATGCGGTAGTTATCAAAACAAGTTTATTAAAAGAGCATGGTATAAGACTGGACGAGCACTGCTTCTATGTAGATGTGGAATATATATTATACCCAGTTCCCTTTGTGGAGAAAGTGATTTATTTTGAACTGTATGTGTACATGTACCGGCTGGCTCAGGTAGGGCAGAGCGTGAGTATGCAGGGATATCAGAAGCATATGCAGAACCATATTGACGTTATCATGCATGTGCTGGACTATATTGAGAATTATAAAAAGACCGGAAATGCAGAGGAAGATAAAGTTCGGTATATGGAAAGAAGAATCGGAGAGATGGCGCATGGACAGGTTGATATCTTTACTAGTTTTCCGGTGAATGACAAGGAGATTCAGAAGAAATTCCAGGATTTTGACGAAGCGCTAAAGAAAAAAAGCCTGACAGTGTACCATGAGACCGGGGAATACAGCGGAATGCTGCGTATGCTCAGGAAAGTAAAGTTTCGGGGTTACGAAGCGATTGTGAATTTGAGTAAAGTGAGAAACAGATAGAATTTTTGAGTAAGATGGGAAACGGATAGAATTATGAAGATACACTCAGTAAAATTTAATTTTATTATGAATATGATTTTGACGGCTTCTTCTATTGTGTTTCCGTTGATTACATTTCCGTATGTCACCAGAGTTCTGCTGACTGTGGGAACAGGGAAAATAGCCTTTGCCAGTTCTACGGCTACGTATTTTACCATGTTTGCATCACTGGGAATCCCAACGTATGGGATTCGTGCCTGCGCTAAAATCAGAGACGATAAGGACAAGCTGTCAAAAACGGTGCAGGAATTGCTGATTATCAATTCCGTAACGATGCTGATTAGCTGTACGGTATTTGTAATATCAATTTTTGTAATTCCTCAGTTTTCTGCGGAGAAGGAATTGTTCTTTATCAATGGAATTGGCATTGTGCTCAATGTCTATTCTATGTCGTGGCTGTATAATGCACTGGAGCAGTATTCTTACATTACAGTCTGCAATCTTATTGTCAAGATTGTGTCGCTTGTGCTGATGTTCCTGATGGTTAAGGAGCCGTCCGACTATATTAAGTATGGGGCAATCACGATGTTTGCAAGCTGTGCTTCTTATATATTTAATTTTGTATATGCACAGAGATTTGTATCGCTAAAGAAACGGTCTGGGTATGAATTAAAAAAGCATATTCCTCCTATTTTAATGTTTTTTGCAATGTCGGCGGCTACGAGTATCTATACCAATCTTGATGTGGTGATGCTTCGGTTTATGAAGGACGATGCGGAAGTGGGAATCTATGACGCGGCGATCAAGGTGAAAACAATTTTAATTACGATGATTACTTCTCTGGGAACAGTGCTGCTTCCCCGTCTATCCTATTATGTTCAGAAGAATGACAGAGAAGCCTTTCACAGAATGGTATCGAAGGCATTTAATTTTGTATTTATAGCAGCGACAGGCGTCATGGTGTATTTTATGATATTTACAAGAGAAACGATTTTGTTTCTGGCAGGAAAGGAGTTCCTGCCCTCTGTGACGCCGATGTGTATCTTGATGCCGACGGTTCTTCTGATTGGGCTTTCTAATATTACAGGTATTCAGGTACTTATCCCTCTGGGGGAGGAGAATAAAGTTGTTTTTTCAGTGACAGCAGGAGCGATTCTGGATTTCCTGCTAAATATGGTATTGATTCCCAGATATGGGGCGTCGGGTGCCGCTATGGCTACGCTGCTGGCGGAGGTACTTGTACTGATTGTGCAGTGTGTCTATCTCAGAAAAGAGCTTCCCAGTATGCTGAAATCAGTGCAGTATTGGAAAATATGCACCGGGCTGGGTGTAAGCGTAGTAATAGCAAGACTTGTAACCATGATAAATAGCATGAATTTATTTTGGATACTATGTATATCGACAGTGCTTTTCTTTGGAACATATGGTATGATACTGCTCGTACTGAAGGAAAGATTTGTGACGGAGATTCTGCAGTCGGGGATTGGCAAATATATACGGAGAAGGTAATTGAACAGCTATTTCTGCAGAATATCAGACTGGGTCGGCGTATAGCAGCGGAGTTGTCAGGTGCAAATCTGCTGCCGGGGATGGGCTGGCATTTGTGAAGGAGAGAATTATTTATGAAAAGGAAGATAACAGAAAATCCAATAGTTAAAAAAATTCAATCCTCAAATTTACTGACTGCGTTGTTGATTAATGTTTTTTTCCTCTGCCTGGTTCTTCTGTTTTGTGATATAAAGTATGAGGTATCTGATGATTTTGTAATGGCTGCTATTCTGTCAGGTGCATACGGCAATGGACCGAATCCGCAGATGGTTTTTGTGAATGTTATTATTGGATATTTGTTGCTGCCGTTTTATAAGTTAGTTCCTGGGATTAGCTGGTATTTTATATTACAGATTTTTCTAATATTTGTGTCTTCCTGTATGGTGGCGTTCTTATTGCTGGAAAGACTGGAAAAGCCAAAAGCGATTATGCTGTCGGTTATGTTTATCTTATTTTTTGCAAATGACGCTTATATTCTGGTACAGTTTACAAAAACGGCTATGTTTGCGATTATGGCGGGGAGTTTGCTGTTCATATGGGCTTTGTTTGATAAGAAAAGTATCTGGTATGTGCTGACCGGAGCGCTGCTTTGTCTGACGGGCACAATGCTGCGGTTTGCTGATATTTATCTGGCGGGAGGATATCTTCTGTTTATACTGGCATATGAATTCGTTCGGATATGTATACCTGGGGGCGCCTCTGATGGCCATTCGTCCGTTTCACAAAGTATACCCAAGGGTACCCCTAATGGCCATTCGGCCGTAATAAAAGGTATAAAAAAAGGATTAAAAGGATTGCTTACAAAGCGGGTTGCGGTTATAATATTTGCTGGCTGTGTGCTGATAGGAAGCGCGTACGGACTTAGGAATTTAAATAGCTATATCTGTAACAGTGAGGAAAGCTACAGACAATATTATGCGTATAATGGAGTAAGATCAGGCGTTGTGGACTCGCCGGAATGTGGTTATTGGGAAATGGCTGACGAACTGTCTGAAATAGGCGTATCTGAAAATGACTATTATATGATGCGAAGCTGGAATTTTGCAGACAATGATTTCTTTACTTATGAAAAAATGCGAAAAACAGCGGAGACTATCGCGAGGCATCACAGCACGCAGGAGGTGGGAAAAGAGAAGATTTTTGAAAGGCTGCAGGAGCAGGAGTATCTGAAGTATCCGGTATTTCTGGCGTGTATTCTCCTGTTGGGATTGGGAATTTTTCTGAACTATCCGAAATGGTGGACGATGCTGATTAGTATGGGAATCGGGGAAGGGTATCTGATCTACTTTTGTTACCGCGAAAGATATGTATATCGTGTAGAATATTCCGTTTTTCTTGGAATGTTTTTGTGCGGCGTCTATTTTTGGATTCGCTGCTGTTCTGATGAAATGAATAGAGCAGATTGTGTGGAAAAGAGAAAGGGTTTGATGAAGATATGTGCGGTTGTTACATCGCTGTGTATGATGGTTCATTTGGTTCTGTATGTTCCGGACCGGTCGTATCAGGATGTAACGTCAGAAGGCAGGATGGATTATATCACGAATGCCTTCTTTGAATCCTGGAATTACGGGGCGCAAAAATACAG
>CATJPU010000266.1 GCA_949742505.1 uncultured Lachnospiraceae bacterium
AAAAATATCTACATAAAAGGAGTTGTTTCCAATGGTAAATTTATTAACAGGCCCAAAAGGCAGCGGAAAGACACAGAAGATGATGGATCTTGCCAACGAACAGGTAAAAGCATGCAAGGGTAATCTTGTATTCTTAAAGAACAGTCATCGGGACACAAGAAATGTCGGCTTTTCGATTCGTGTCGTATGCATGGACGACTACCCGGCAATTACGAACACAGATGGTTATATTGGTTTCTTATATGGAATGTACAGCGCAAATCACGATTTAGAGTGCATATTTATCGACGGTATTATGAAGCAGGCAGAGTTTAGCATGGAGAATATTCCCGGATTCATTGCAAGATTAAAGAAGCTTTCTTCCGATTGTGGGATAGATTTTTATGTAAGCCTCAGCGCTAAACAGGAAGAACTCACAGACGAAGCATTTCAGGGCTGCAATTTTATAGCCTGACGAAGGTGCATGCAGAAACCCCGGCGTATCGAGCATCGCCGGGGTTTTCACTATGCGCTTTCGCAAAAACAGAGCTGTGCAGCAGCATTTCTATCTTTACTTGTATCTGAGCCGCGCAATATAATAAGCGGCAGATCCTTTTGAGGAATTACATTCTATGTCAACCATATATTCATCCTGGGCAAAGGAATCCCGCTGTTTTTGATACCGCTCCGCCTGATCCGCGATACTCCTGGATGTCTGGTTACAACCGGCTATACAACTGTTTTTCCCCTGCGCCAACGGACATTCCACGCCGAAATTAAATGTGATTTTATCAATATCCGCCTGCCGAAGCGTAAACCCATGTAAGATATACAATTCCCGCCGCCGTAATCGCCGAGAGCCCGCCGGCTAAGATAGCCGCTGTAATCGCTTCTGCATCGCCGGTTTCCAGATCCTTTAACCGCTGCATTTCATCCATAAGCTTTAGGATTTGCGTCTCAATTTCATCCCCTTTCGCATGAATAAGCTCCTCGTATTTTTCCGGTCTTAGTTGGATTGCCATACCTTCATTTTCTTCATCACGCAGAAGGTCTTTTTCCCGTTCTCCGTTTTTCTCAAGAAAGGACCGAAGGTCTGCCGCAATCCTGTCAAGCAGCTCTTTTTGAATTGCTTCTATCTTTTCTTCCGTCTCCGTAATTTCTGCCTGCGTTTTCATTTCTTGATGTTTACAAAGCGCTTTTAACCGCGCGGCATAAGCAGGAAACAGCTTCTCAAATCCTTGTTTTAATTGTTCTGTTTGTTTCATCGCCCTCTACTCCCATTATTTTTTATATATTCTGCAAATATAATATGCGACCGAACCGCTCCCGCTATTGCAGCGCATTTCCATCTTATAAGCGCCATTTTCATCGGACGCATACTGCTTTCTATGATCATCCACCTCATTTCCAATCTCAGAAGCGGTTTTGTTAATTCCCACAGCGCAGGAATTTTTCCCGGAAGCAAGGGGGCATTCCACGCCAACGGCAAACTTTGTGCTGTCCGGCTCCGGACCAAAGGAAGATTTTTTCTGTTCAAAGACAACGGCATACTTGGAGCCGATTAATGCTCCATCCTTTTTCTGCGTTGACCAAATTCCGCCGGAACGAATCGTATGCTTTAATTTGAATACAGCCGAAATTGTCTTGGTTTTCACATTTACCTTTCCATGAATTACTTTTTCCTCCGCTATCACCAGGTCGCTTTCCAGTTCATTCATAATGAGGAAGACGCATGCGGCCGGTTTTGCCATAAAATAAAAAATCGGTATGATACACAGTACAACAATATCCACTACCATTCCTATCACCGTCGTCCCCAACGTGACGATTACTGTAAAAATTGCTTCCGCAAGGCCAAGTCCGGCCAAAAGATTTACGATTAAATCCGTAAGCATTGCAATCCCCAATGCGGCTAATCCGCCATTTACCATGGCATACGTCATCATCTCGGCATCCTGAGTCCCCATATCCTTCAATCGTTCAATCGTGTCAAAAAACTTTATGACCTCTGTCTGAATTTCATCCCCCTGTGCGCCGCATAAAACTTCATATAACTGCTCTGTGATGCCAACAGCCACCGTTTCATCCGTACTTTGCAGCATTTCAGCCTGCTTCGGATAAGATTGTTCAAACCTTCTCTGAATCTCAAGTATCCCGTCCGCCATTTCGAAATCTCCTTCCTGTTCTTTCCTTTATCCAACACCTTTTCATACCAGTTATACATTTTTCCCTTTTTTCGCAAATTGTTCCCATCATATCACCCGCTCTATCTAACATATCCGTCAACTTCCATAGATTTTTGGCAAGCAGACCAACGGCTAAAATACATGCTCTCTTCTGGTATCAGTTCAGCCCAAGACTTTGCACTTGCTGCAAAAGTCTGTAAAAATATGTAAATTTAGCCAAAGAATCCAGTCCTTTGCCGAAAGCAAACTTTATATGAACTGTTGCCTATTCTGTCCATGCTAAGGCTGTACCAGTTGACAAACCAGAGTACAAATTTATATAATATTTATAGTGATTTCATGTGTAGTTCACTTATAAAAAACCAGGAGGTAAAGAAATATGAAAAGCATTCGGACAAAAATCACCCTGTGTCTTATGGTGACGGTCCTTGCTACACAGCTTGTGGTGGGAGCATCCAGTATTACCCTAAATTACAACAGCACCATCTCAACTGTGGACCAAATGATGAGCGAGACTGCAGTTCTCGCAGCAGAACGCATAGAACAGGAACTGACCGCCTACAAGAATGTCGCTATGGACACCGGCTGCGTACCGCAGCTTCTCGACGACAGCGTTCCGTTGGAGGAGAAACGCTCGATTATTGACGCGCGCGCCAGCATGCACGATTTTCAGCGGGGGAATATCGTCGGTCCGGACGGTATCAGTATCTTTGACGGAAATGATTACTCCGACCGCGAATATGTCAAACAGGCAATGCAGGGGAATGTCTACGTATCGGAACCGTTAATCAGCAAAATAACCGGTGAGCTTTCGATTATGGTGGCTGCTCCCGTCTACAAGGACGGAATCAAAGGTTCTGACATTGAAGGGGTGGTGTACTTCGTTCCCCACGAGACCTTCCTGAACGATATCGTTTCTTCCATTCATGTCAGCGAACACAGCCGCGCATACATGATTAATCGTTCCGGCGACACGATTGCAGACACTACCCTGGATACGATTACCGTCCAGAATATTGAAAACGAAGCGGATAGCGACTCTTCTTTAAAAGAACTGGCGGCCATCCATGCCGACATGCGTGAAGGCAAGAATGGTTTCGGAGACTATAAGAATGGTAAGAAGAGCATGTTTGCAGCTTATGCGCCGGTGAACGGCACCGACGGATGGAGCGTGGCAGTTGTCGCGCCGCAGTCGGATTACCTTGGCACTACATATTTCGACATTGCCATTAACTTAGCGATGATGGTACTTGCGATTCTGCTTTCTATCATCGTTGCCCTGAAGCTGGCTAACAGTATCAGCCAGCCGATGAAAGCCTGCGCGGAGCGTATGCGTCTCTTGGTAGAGGGAGATTTGGAATCTCCTGTTCCGGAGGTGGTCAGCAGGGATGAGACCGGAATGTTGACGCAGTCTACCGCGGAACTGGTGAAAGGTCTGTCTGTCATTATCCATGATATCAGTTATCTGCTGGGTGAGATGGCGAATCAGAACCTGAATATCCAGTCCCGGCATCGAGAGACTTATGTGGGCGATTTTCAGAGCATTCTGCATTCCATGCGCAATCTGAAGGTACAATTAAGCGAGATTCTCCATCAGATGAATACTTCGGCAGAACAGGTATCAAGCGCCAGCAATCAGGTATCTTCAAGCGCTCAGGGCCTAAGTCAGGGCGCGGTTGAACAGGCCAGCTCCGTAGAAGAGCTTGCAGCCCGAATGAGTGAGATTTCCAATCAGGTCAGGGATACCGCGGACAGCGCAAGGGAAGTACGCGAGCAGACGCACCATGCAGGCGAAGGCGTTTCGGTCTGCAATCAGCAGATGCAGGAACTAATGAACGCCATGGAAAAGATTCATTCCAGTTCCGAAGAAATTGGCAAGATTATCAAAACCATAGAAGACATTGCATTCCAGACCAACATTCTGGCGCTGAACGCAGCTGTAGAGGCGGCGCGGGCAGGCACCGCAGGCAAGGGCTTTGCCGTTGTGGCGGATGAAGTACGGAATCTTGCCAGCAAATCCGCAGAGGCGTCTCAAAACACCTCGCGATTGATTACCCATTCCACAGAAGCTGTGAAGACCGGAACGGAGATTGCAAAACATACGGCCGAGGCTCTGTTGGATGTGGTAGAAAATATCCAGTCTATGGTTGACTCTATTGACCAGATTTCTTCTGTGTCAAACGAACAATCGGAAGCCGTTTCGCAGGTCAACGAAGGAATTAGCCAAATTTCTACGGTTGTACAGAGCAACAGTGCAACGGCCGAGGAGAGCGCGGCGGCCAGCGAGGAGCTTTCTGCCGAAGCAGCCAATTTAAAACAGCTGGTAGATCAATTTACGCTTGCCAGCAATTAGAATCTATGCGATGCGGGCTGCTGCACCAAAATGACGAAAAAGTCAACAGGTGCAGCAGCCCTCTTTTCTGTTTATACGTTCCAGCGACATACTTTTTCGCGCCACTCCCCCCCGCTTCGCCGGGTCAGACCCTGCGCTCAGCACAGGCTTTCATATAATAACACAATCAACGGCATACTGATGATGCAGAATATAACCGACATCACGTTGATGACGCTGGCATATCTTGCATCCCCGTCATAAATCTGCGTAATCTGGGTTACCATCACCGCTACCGGAGCGCTGGCCGCCAAAAGGGATACCAGCAAAATATATCTGGCATCCGGATGGATATCCATCCGCACTGCGAAGGCAAATAAAACTGCCGTAATTACCGGAAACACCACTAATCGAAATAAGCTGATCAGATACGGGCGCTTCCTTGTAAACACCCATTTCAAATCCATATTCCCAATCAGCATTCCTACGACAAGCATACTGACCGGGCCAATCGCGCCGCCAAACCCTTCAATCGGGCCCTCTAACACATCTGGAATGCGAATCCCGGTAAAAAACAATATCAGTCCCATCCCGATTGCAATCATATTCGGATTCAGGATAATATTTTTCAGGTTACCGCTTCCTTTTCCCCGGCTAAGCAGCGATTGCATATGCGTCCAGGTCAGAACCGTTGACACCATCATATACGCGCACGTATAAAAGACCCACTCCTCTCCCAGCACCGAAGATACCAGAGGCACAATCAAATTCCCGCAATTGGAATAAATCACCGACGCGCGTTCAATGGGAGTGAAATGCAGCGGCCCGGAAAGCAGCCTTCCCCCTGCCGCAAACAAAATCTGCGCAATCGCTGCCGCTGCTGCCGCCAGACATAGCCCTTTTAGCTTTTCCGACGTAAAATCAATCTGAAACGATTGAATAATCACACAAGGCGACAGCACGTAGGCAACCAGCCAGGAGATCACTTTACTGTCATCCTCCCTCAATATTCTGTATTTCACAATCAGGAATCCTACAAATGCAACCAGAAAAAGAACCCCAATCTGCGCCGCTAACAATATACTCAGTCTCATAACTTCACTCTCTTCCCGAACAACAGAACAGTCCAGTCTTTCAACTGAACTGTTCCGCACCTGCTATTTAACAGATAATACGGTATTCGTCTCTTCTCCTTCTTTATACTCAATCGTAATTTCCTGTCCCACCTCATAGCGGATAATATCAATATAATCCGCCACCGGTACGTCAAAGATAGCGTCTGATCCCTCCACCATCAGGTAATAATGGGAGTTCCCGTCAATTACGCTCTGGGCAATCTTCTCAATCTTGCCTGTAACAGACATTACCTCTCTGGTATCCTCTGCTGTTTCTTTGATTCCATTGGTATATAACAGTTTCATATAACTCTCTTCACATTCGCTGACCGTATCTCCGATTGCAACAATCTGGTATTTCTGGACATTGACCAGCGCATACTTCTTCACCAGTCCCGCGTCGTCCTTCAATGCAATAAAATAGGTCGGTTCATCCTGCAGATTCAACAGCAGCGGGAAGGTTGCCGTATAATGGAGATTCTGCACCTGTCCCTGCGCGGATTCCATCGCCGCCGCTTCCGTCGCTCCTTCCACTTCATAATACTTCGTTTCCATGGTCCGCTGGTTGGACAGCATGAACCCCACGTTAGACTGGTCTCCATTTACCGAAGTAACTCCGGTATACATCCATACATCGTCATCCAAAGCCAGATAATTGTAACCGGAAGTTGTTCTAAGGCAATCTCTCTGCCCCAATACGCTGTTTAAGAAACCATGCTTTAAAGTCCCATAATAATCAAATAAATCTACCAGCAAATCCGCGGAATATGCCCGGTCAATCCACTGGGGCGCCTCATCAATCTCATAAGACGTACACTCCCCCGTTACCGCGTTGCACAGAACGACTTTGCCAACCGTCTCGCCGCCGAACAAACCGATATTGAACTTCTTCACCGGCGCAATCCAGTAGGGCACTCCGTCATCGTCAATCTCAAAACTCAGCGTTCCGAAGATATACGTAGGATACTGAAACCGAAGATGCCGGTAAATATTCCGGTTCAGATACTCGCTGGCCGAATATTTAATTCCTTCCTCCAGCTTCACAAGTTCCGTATTCTGACTGGCCATGTCAATGCGGATATATGCGGGGATTCCCTTCGACTGATTCGTAATCCACTTAATAAAGCTTGCATATTTCAGCGGCGTCACCCGCACCGGTCGCTCCTTATAGTTAATCTGACTGTAAATATCATCCGCCTCAAACTGGGAAACCATCTCCACCATACTCCCCATCTTCCGGTCTCCCAAAATCTCCGCCGTATCCTTGTCCAGAAGAGGCACCTTGTCAAAGGAAATCTGCTCCACATCATCGGTAAAATTACCCTCTTCCACCTTCATCAACTTCTGGTACTTCTTCGCATTCACAATCGGGGAGGATAGAATGCTTCCTATCACATAAATAACGCCAATCACGAGCAAAAGGCCAATCAACCCTTTTGCCGTCTTCGATTCTTTGATGTCCTGCGGCCGCATCCTCTTGCGGATTACATACCAGGCAAGAATTACCACAACAAAACCTACAATAAAAAACCAGGTATCCGAAGAATGGATATTGATAGCAGGCAGGGAAACATAATAGTATAGTCCCGCCAAAATTACCAGTACAATTGCGATTGTAACCTTTTTGGATGTTTTCATATTCTGCTTGTCCTTTCATAGAGCACAACACATAGCTGCTTAATTTCATTGCATTATAACACTTTTACTCCGCAACTGCAAGGCGTCTGTCAGCAATCGAAAAGGATGTGCCCAAAAGCACATCCTCATTATGGCCATTCGGCCGTTTTTCAAAGTATAATTATTCTTCCGCCGCACGTTTCGCAATCTCTGCTTCCTGTACATCGGACGGAGCCTGCTCATAGCGAGCAAATTCATACTCGTAAGTACCTCTGCCGCCCGTCATAGAACGCAAAACTGTGCAATATCCGAACATCCCTGTCATCGGCACGTCCGCTTCAATCGCTGTACGGCCGCCGCCTACCGGATTCATACCAAGCACGCGGCCGCGGCGCTTATTCAAATCGCCCATCACGTCCCCGGTGTAATCATCGGGAACAGTAACCTTCACCGATGCGATTGGCTCTAAGAGCACCGGTCCTGCTTTCATAAAGCCCTTCTTACATAACTGAATAGTAGCCGTCTTAAACGCCATCTCCGAAGAATCTACTGGATGGTAAGATCCATCATACAGAATAGCCTTCACGCCAACTACCGGATAACCGGCCAAAGGCCCTTTCAGAACGGATTCCTGAAGTCCCTTCTCTACGGCTGGGAAATAATTCTTCGGAACGGCTCCTCCGACTACGATTTCCTCAAATACAAAAGGCGTCTCCAGATCTCCGGACGGCTCGAATTTCATCTTAACATGACCATACTGCCCATGGCCGCCGGACTGTTTCTTATACTTGGTATCTACGTCCGAGGTCTTCTTCAGGGTCTCCCGGAATGCAACTCTCGGCGTCTCCAGCGTAATCTCGCATTTGTATCTTGCAGCCAGTTTGCTTGCGATAATTTCAAGGTGCTGGTCTCCCATACCATAAATCAAGGTTTGACGATTCTCGCTGTCGTTAACCACTTTAATCGTAACATCCTCCGCCATCATCCTCTGCAAAGCCTGAGATACCTTATCCTCATCTCCTTTGTTCTTGCAGGAATACTTCATATATGTATAAGGCTTGGAATATTCGGTCTTTCCAAACAGAACCTGATTTGCTTTGGTAGACAGGGTATCGCCGGTCCTGGTATTGCCCAGCTTTGCAATCGCGCCGATATCGCCGGCAAACATCTCGCTTACTTCTACCGGCTTGTTGCCGCACATGGTATATATCTTGCCAAGCTTCTCCTCCGCCTCTGCGCCTGCATTATACAGTACATCATCGCCCTTCAGCACGCCGGAGCATACCTTAACGAACGAATATTTCCCGATAAACGGGTCAACCATCGTCTTAAATACATAAGCGCTCTTAGCAGCGGCAAAATTATAATTCGCCTCAAACATCTCATTGGTTGTGCGGTTAATTCCAACACACTCTCTGCAGTCCGGGCTTGGGAAGAAACGAACGATATCGGATAACAAATTCGCTACGCCCTGCGCCTGAACATTGGAACCCATAGCAACCGGCACAATGCTACCGCTCATAACCTCTGTACGCATCGCCGCGCGGATCTCTTCTACCGAAAATTCATCCCCTTCAAAGTATCTGTCCATAAACTCATCGCTGGTCTCCGCCACCGACTCTAATAACTTCTCACGATAGTTCTCTACATACTCCATGCAGTAATCCGGAATCTCACACTCCTCCCTCGTACCGATGCCTGTATACTTCCTTCCCGCATTCTTAATAATATTCACATAACCCACAAGCTTCTCATTCTCGCGAATCGGTGAAAAATGCGGCGCAATCATCTTGCCATACTTCTCTGTCAAATCCTCTACAATCTGACGGAAGCTGGCGTCGTCCACGTCCATCTCAGTTACATATATCATACGGGGCAGATTATACTTATCGCACAAATCCCACGCCTTCTCTGTACCTACTTCCACGCCTGCTTTTCCCGACACTACAATAATTGCCGCGTCCGCCGCGCTGGCCGCCTCTTCCGCCTCGCCGACGAAATCAAAATATCCGGGAGTATCCAGCACATTAATCTTCGCTTTCTCCCACTCAATCGGAATCAGGGTTGTACCAATTGAAAATCCGCGTTTCTGTTCC
>CATJPU010000267.1 GCA_949742505.1 uncultured Lachnospiraceae bacterium
ATACGACACTCATATGAAAAAAAGAATGGTGATAGTTCTTTCGGACAAACCGAGAGAGGATGCCATAGGGAAAGAAGAAGCGCAACTCTATGGGAAGGGTCCTTTTTTCCTTTTGATCACAGCGGAGGAATGGAACCATGATGCAGATGAGTGGCTTGGTATTTATGTCGGTAAGAAAGAAGCCAGAGAGGCATACGACAGAGCGTCAGCCTGGTATGAAGCAGAGAGGGAACAATCGGGATACTCCAGCCAGCAGAAGGTTGTTATGGTGGAATATATCCCGGAAGAGAACCGGTTCAGGACGGTAGACCGTCAGGAGCTGGATTAAGAAGGAGGGTATTTTGTTATGGCCGCATACGTGATAGGCGATATTCATAATTCGGTGAAAAAATTTGACAAACTGCTTGAAAAACTATCGCCGTCCATACAGGATCACATCTATCTGCTTGGCGATCTGTTTGACCGCGGCGGGGCTGTGCCTGACCCGATCGGCGTGTATTTCAGAGCCAGCGGACTGCAAGCCAACGTAACGTGGATACGGGGCAACCATGACCAGTGGCTTGCCGATTACATATACCTTTATTATGGAACGCCGGAAAAGAAGCGGGAGGGCATACGGCCATACAGATATAATTCGTTTGATTTGATGAAACAGCGACTTGTTGAAATGGATATGCTGAACCTGGCGGATTTGATTATGAGACTGCCGCTGCAGGTTGAACTGGAGATTGGTACGACAAAATATCTTTTGGCACATGCCATGACATTTGATCCGGCAGAGGGAAAACAGAAGCCGGAAGCATATATGGAAGGGATAACACCGCTTGATGATTATCACCACAATGGTGTCAATGGATATGTGTCCATGGTTGGGCATATGGATTCCGCCTATATGTGCAGGAAAAGTGATGGAGAGTATTTAGATGGAATGTTAAACTCCATATGGCGGAATGAAAAGAAGAACCTGTATTTGATGGATTGTGGATGCGGACTTCCAAATGGACGGCTTGCAGGTATATGTCTTGAAACGGGTGAGCGCTTTTATGTGTAGGAGGCGGTTTGTATGGCTGCATATGTTATATCAGATATTCATGGCGAGTATGATAAGTTTTTGGAATTGCTTGCAAAGATTGATCTGAAGAAAACGGACACATTATATGTCTTGGGAGATGTGCTTGACCGGGGACCACATCCCATTAAAACGTTAAGGAAGCTCATGGAAATGCCAAATGTTATCTGCATGGCGGGCAACCATGAGGTTATGGCTTTGGAATGCCTTACCTTTCTCATGAAGGAAATAACAGATCTTTCACTGGATGAACTCGATGAAAAGATGCTGGATAATCTGGTTACCTGGCAGTATAACGGCGCTAAAACAACGATAGACGAATTTGGGAAACTGAGTTCTGGAGAAAAACAGGATGTGGTTGATTTCATCAAGCAACTCCTGATTTATGAAGAAGTTACGGCTGGGGAAAAAGATTATCTGATGGTACACGCCGGTTTGGGCAATTTTACGCCTCAAAAGGATATAGAGGATTATTCTCTGCATGATTTGATTTGGATGAAAGCGGATTATGGAATGAAATATTACGATGACATTTATGTGGTGACCGGCCATACGCCAACGCAGACCATTGAGGGAAATCCAAATCCCGGTTTCATATACAGGCATAATAACCACATTGCCATAGATTGTGGAGCGAACTATCTTGGAGGAAGGCTGGCGGCAGTCTGTCTGGATACGGGGGAAGAGTTTTATTCGGCATCTAATGGGTTGGGGGGACTGTAACAGATGATCTATACTATGAGCGATATCCATGGTTGTATCAGGGACTTAAAAAGAAACATGGAGAAAATTGATCTGCGGAGAGGAAACCGTATCATTTTTCTTGGGGATTATATTGATTATGGTGAGGCGTCCTGTCAGGTTCTGCAGTATATCAGGGAACTGCAGAAACAACTTGGCGGCGAGAAGGTGATTGTCCTGAAAGGAAATCACGAGCAGATGTTTTTGGAATGGATCAATGATTTCAGAAATCCATATGTGGATGGCTCGGGGGATTGCAGGATATTCAATGACTGGCTGCGAACAGATTTTGAATATGGAGCCAACACGATAAGAACTTTCATTTCAGAAAAACAGCTTTCCTTCCTTGAACAGATATCCAGGACTTGTTCCCTGGAGACGATCAGCCTGGAAGCTGTACAAATGGTTCTGTCTAACCACGGTGAGATGATAGACTGGATTCAAAACATGCCGTCCTATTATGAAACAGCTTCGCAGATATTTGTCCATGCCGGTGTGGATGAAGAGGAAGGAGAATATTGGAGGTGGGGCGCATCAGATGATTTCTTCCTGTGGAAATTTCCGGCATCAAAGGGAAAATTTTATAAAACTGTCATTGCGGGACATATAGCTACAGGTGCGCCGACTCTGGCTGATGATAATGAATACCATGATATTTTCTATGACGGTGAGAACCATTATTATATTGATGGTTCTGTGTACAAGAAGTATGGGAAACTCTTGCTGCTTGCATATGATGAAGACCTCGATAAATATTATCAGGTAGAAAAAAACAAGATGATACTTGTAAAGAAGTATGAGAAATTTCAATGAAGAGAATGGACTAGATTATATTGACTTAATGCTGCTCCATCAGCCAATGGGCGACTACATCAATGCATGGAAATTCTAAATGAGTAAAATATTATGTATTCCCTTTAGCTTTATTCTGGTTTCAAGTTATTAGTACGAGGCGGTCAAGGGGCTTTTTACAGCCCCTTATTTATAATTTTCCAATAACCTGTTTTATTAAAGCCAACACGTTCAATTAGGCATTTTTCTTTTAATGCCTTAATTGCCCGGTCAATCGTGCTTTTTCCAAGAGAAGTTTCTTTCTGTAATTCCACTTTTGTAATTCTTGATTCTTTCTTTATTACAACAAAAACAGCCTGTTCGGTGGCAGAGATGTTTATTGCCTCATTTATTACCCCATCCGATTCATTTATTACCCCATTCCGAATTGTGGCATTGAGCATAAAGGCATTATCATGCTACTCAAGAGCAATCGTTGCACAAAATCTCCCTGATGTAATATTATCTGCCTTTTTATTTTTCACAGGCAGTTCCGGGCCGTACAGGTGGAACTTTTTTATACAATCGCCTCAATCAGCGTCTTATCGCCCAGTATCACTTTACGGACCCCAACCTGCTTCTTTTTGTTGAAATTAAAGCTGAGCATATATCCTGTCTGCATATGATAATCGTCCAAATAGCCTTTTAACTGTTCCTCCCCGCGCAGATTATATTCATTTCCATGATAAATCTTCATCTCCACTATATATTGAGTTCCGAGATAATCTACAATAACGTCCGTACGCCCCATACTTCTGGTTCTGGCTTCTATATAATAATTACCCGTCCCATTGATGATGGGCTTCAGATACAGCAGAAATAACCGGCGTCCATTTTCTTCTACAAACCGTTCCGTATTATCCCCATAAATATCCGTAAAATGCTCCACGAACTTCCCTAATACCAGCTCCATATCCAGACATTTTCCATGAATAAACTGATTCTTTATCTTCATCGCCGCGGATGCAGTACGGCTCTCTAACATTTCCTCCGCAAGATAGAAATTATAAAGCCGCATCTCAAAAATCCGGTTTGCCACTACAATCTGTTCATCCGCGCATTTGATAATTCCAAAACGAATCCCGATATCCATGGCCAGGCTATCCGGACTGTACGCGATACTTTTTCCGACAAACAAAAGCGCATAGAGCATTTCCGATAATTCTGGATACTCATCCAGCCTTTTACGTATATCGTCAAACAAGGTATTCGGTTCATATAACATCTGCCTGACTGCCGCCTGAAATCCATCGCCTGTCCATGCAGAAGACTTATCTGGAAATTCGTCCGACCCGGCCACCTGTTCATCCAGTATTTTACACAGTCTGGACACAAGAAACGGATACCCCGAAGTGTAATCATATAACTGTCTGGCGATATAACCAGTATCCATCCCTGTATGGTAATCCTTCTCATAATCAAGCAGCATTCCCCTGATTCCGGCTTCCGTAAGGCTCATATCAACATGAAAATCAGCCGCGATATTCCAAGGACTGTTATACTTAGATTCTTCCTCCCTGTGCAGTCTAAGCTTTAGATTCTTGACGTCATATACGCCTGCGAGTATGACGGATTTGAAGGTATAATCCCTTCCGCTTTTTTGCTTCAGATATTTCTCTCTTAACAGCCCCAGAAAAGACAAAAATATCTGATTATCCGCGTTTTTATCTACCTCGTCAATGGTCAGAACTACTTCCCGGTCACTTTCCCTGCACAGAGCCGTTATCTTTTTTCCAAAGTCGCGCAGCGGAAATTCTTCTGAAACCGGAGATTCCCATGCTTCGCATAAGTCTTCCTGAACGCCCTGACTCCGAAGACGCTCTGAAATATCCATAATCAGCCCCTTAGCCAGCGTTTCCAGCGAACGAAAATATTCATCTGCCGCCTCAAAACTGATATCAATGACAATATATTTTTCCTTCAGCACCTGATAGAGAAGCTCCAGCGTGGTTGTCTTTCCATACTGGCGGGCGCGGTTTATGGTAAAATATTCTCCCTGCTCAATATAGTCTTCAACAATCCACCCAATCATATCTGTTGTATCCGCCATATAGTGCATAGAAGGTATGCAAATACCCGTCGTATTAAATTTCTTCTGAACACCCATACCCCAGCCTCCTCTGCCAGATTACCATTTCAGCCTCCAGAGCGTGCCCCCAAATTCATTCCTACAATATTTGGGGGATACGCTCTAAAATCCACACGTCAGTTAGTATAATTACGCTTCCCTGCTGTTCTCCACCGCGCAGGAAATCGCCTCGTTAAAAGTCGGATGCGCCCGCATCGCATACATAAGCTGTCTGGAGGTAAGCCCGTTCGCAAGAGCCGTTGCAAGCTCCCCGATCATATCCGTCGCCCGGGGACACATCATCTGCGCCCCAAGGAGCACATCGCTGTCCTTGGCAAATAATATTTTAATAAATCCAACCGCTTCTTTGGAAATAATGGTCTGGCCGTTGCCTTCCATCGCGTATCGGCCGCACCGCACCGGTACGCCCTTTTCCCTTGCCTGCTCTTCCGTAAGTCCCACCGATGCAATCTCCGGGTCCGTATACAGACAGCTCGGCACGATGGAAATCGGAGTGAATAGACAGCTGGGCACCATGGATACGATAACGGAAGGCTTCAAATCATTCATCTTCTCCACCACGTAAGTTCCTTCCGCTGAAGCCACATGAGCAAGCTGAATACCGCCCACCACGTCGCCCACCGCATAAATGCCGGGTACATTGGTTCGGAAAAACTCATCCACCACAATCCGTCCTCTTTCCAGCTTAATCGGCACATTGGCGTCAAATAAGCCTTCCGTATTGGGCCGTCTGCCAACCGACATCAATACGCCCTCTACCTGCAGTTCTCTGGTCTCGCCCTGACATACAAACCTGCACTTTAAGCCCTCGTCAGCTTCTGATATCTGCTCCAAAATACTCTCTTTGTAAATGTGAACGCCTCTGTCAGTGAGGATCTTCTCCAATGCATCGGAAAATTCTCCATCCATCGTCGGGAGCAGTCGGTTGGATATCTCAATAATCGTCACCTCCGCGCCCAAATCCCGAAATACGGTTGCAATCTCCAAACCGATTACGCCGCCTCCAAGAATCAGAAGACTTTTGTATTTGCTCTCATCGGAACTTAAGAGCTCCTCGCTGGTCATAACTCCCGGTAAATCCGCTCCCGGAATATCCGCCCGGTTCGCCTTCGCCCCAGTGGCAATCAGAATCTGTCTTCCGAAATAAAATTCGGATGTTCCGTCCTCTTTCTCTACGCGTACGCGTTTCCCCGCCTGCACCCTCGCAGTACCTTGTACAAATACAATTCCAAGGGCTTCAAACTCCCTCTCCAAATCTGCACGCATCTCTGCTGTAGACGCTTCTTTATATTCAATAATCTTCTGCAAATCATATCCGGCCCCTTCCACATGAAGGCCGAACAATTCGCATTCCTTAATATCCCGGTATCTGGTGGCTGCATGAAGCATCGCCTTCGTGGGAATACATCCCCGGTTAATACAGGTTCCTCCCACCGGCCCCTTATCAATAATCGCCACCGACATGCCAAGCTTTGCCGCCTTTTTCGCCGCTACATATCCCCCGGGACCCGCCCCGATAATCAACAAATCATACATATTCTTCATACGCTCTACTCCTCTATCTGCCAGTCGACCGGCTCTATTCCATGTGATGTTAAAAATTCATTGGTCTGGCTGAAAGGCCTGCTTCCAAAGAATCCCCGGTATGCAGACAGGGGGCTTGGATGAGGCGCCTTCAGAATCAAATGTTTCGGGTTGTGAAGCATCGACGCTTTCCGCTGCGCAGGCGTCCCCCACAGTATGTACACAATCGGACGGTCCTGGCTGTTCAGCGCCATAATCGCCGCGTCGGTAAATTCCTCCCAGCCGATTCCCCTATGGGAATTAGCCTGATGCGCCCGTACCGTCAGAACCGTATTCAGCATCAGCACGCCCTGCCCGGCCCATTTAGTCAGGCATCCATGGTGGGGAATTGCACACCCCAAATCGTCATGCAGCTCCTGATAAATATTTACCAGGGAAGGAGGAACCTGCACCCCTTTCTTCACAGAAAAACAAAGCCCATGGGCCTGCCCCACATTATGATAGGGGTCCTGTCCCAGAATTACCACCTTCACTTTGGACAAAGGCGTCAGATGAAATGCGTTAAAAATATCATCCGCCGGCGGAAAAATCTGATATTTCCCATACTCCTCATTAACCTTTTCAAATAATTCCCTGTAATAAGGTTTCCGAAATTCTCCCTTTAATGCATCCAGCCAGTCATTATTGATTGCTGCCATTTTCCTCTCCTTACAGGCGCACTGACACGCCCTCCTTTCGTAAATATTCCTTTACTTCTTTTATCTCAAGCTCTTTGTAATGAAACAGAGAAGCTGCAAGCGCTGCGTCCGCCTTTCCCTCCATGAGCGCCTCCTTAAAATGCCGGAGCTCTCCCGCGCCGCCGGATGCAATCACCGGAATCTGCACATGCTCTGCAATGGTTCTCGTCAGCTCCAAATCATAACCCGCCTTCGTACCGTCGCAGTCCATGCTGGTAAGAAGAATCTCTCCCGCACCCAGCCGCTCCACATGCATGGCCCATTCCACCGCGTCCAGCCCTACGTCTATCCTGCCGCCGTTCTTATAGATATTCCAGCCGCTTCCATCGGCCCGCTGCTTGGCGTCAATGGCCACCACAACACACTGGCTTCCAAACTTATCCGCAGCATCGGAAATCAGTTCCGGCGTATTAATTGCCGAAGAATTGATGGATATCTTGTCGGCCCCTTCCCGCAGAAGCATCCGAAAATCTTCTACAGTGCGGATTCCTCCTCCCACCGTAAATGGGATAAATACCGTCTCCGCCACTTTCCTCACCATGTCGACCACCGTCTCCCTGGCGTCCGACGACGCAGTAATATCCAAAAAAATCAGTTCGTCCGCTCCGGCCGCTCCGTAAGCTCTCCCAATCTCCACAGGGTCCCCGGCGTCCTTCAAATCCACGAAGTTAACCCCCTTCACCACACGCCCCCCATGGACGTCCAGACAGGGAATAATTCTCTTTGTATGCATGTAACCTCTCCTTATTCTTCTCTAATACTTTACAGTCCTGCGAAGTTCTTCAGAATCTGAAGGCCCGTATCCCCGCTTTTTTCCGGATGGAACTGACAGGCGAATACATTGCCTTTCTCGACAGAAGCATGAATCAGCACGCCATAATCTGTCGTTGCCGTCACAATCTCTTCCTCCGCCGCCTTCAGATAATAAGAATGTACAAAATATACGTACGGATTCTGCCCCAGACCGTCAAACAGCTTCCCCTTACGGGGAAACTCCAGAGAATTCCATCCCATATGAGGAATTTTAAGCTCATCCTTCTTCGGAATCTTAAGAATCTCCCCCTTTAAAATGCCAAGGCCTTCCACCCCCGGAGCCTCGTCGCTTCTGTCAAACAAAAGCTGCAGCCCCAGACAGATACCAAGAAACGGCGTCCCCTTGTCTGCCGTCTCCTTTATCACATCAATTAAACCATACTGGCAGAGCTTCTTCATAGCGTCCCCGAAGGCTCCTACCCCCGGCAGGATCACCTTGTCCGCATGGAGTATCTGCTCCCGGTCTCTGGTAACCTGAACTTCCTGCCCCAGAAACCTAAGCGCCTTCTCCACGCTTTTTATATTGCCCGCATCATAGTCAATAATTGCAACCATTCTCTCAAACCTTCCCCTCTGAATCTTCTCCTGTTCTTCGCTCCGTTTCCTGTATTTCTATTTTATACCTAATTCAAACCAGAAGGCAACCCCATTATCGTAGTTCTCCACGCCATATTTCTGATGAAGGGATTCCATAACTGCCTTCACAATTGACAGTCCAATCCCATTGCCCCCGTATTCCCTTGTATGGGCCTTGTCAACTTTGTAGAATTTCTCCCAGATATGAGACAAATCCTCCTCTGGAATCGCGCTTCCGGTATTAAATACCGTCGTTCTCGCCACGTCTCCATCCCGCTCAATCTTCACCTCAATCACCATATCGCCGGACACATGATGGAAGGCATTTCCCACATAATTGCGCACCACCTGCTCCACCTTATACTCGTCCGCCCACACATACACCGGTTCTTTCTGCAAAAACTGCACCTTCGCCTGGGTCTGCTCTGCAAACAGCTCCATACTCTGCAATACGCCGAACACCAATTCCGTCAAATCAAACCGTTCAAACTGAATCTCTTCATCCCCGAACTCAAGCTGATTCAAAGTAAGAAGATTCCTCACCATATGATTCATCTTGCCTACTTCGTCGATAATTACATCGCAGTAAAACTCCCGGCTCTCCGCATCGGAATCAATTCCCTCCTTCAGCCCTTCCGCATATCCCTGAATCAGAGCAATGGGCGTCTTCAGTTCATGGGAAACATTTCCAAGAAATTCATTTCGCATCTGCTCTAATTTATCCCGCTGCTCTAAGTCCTGCATCAGACGGTTATTGGCGCTCTTAAGCTCAGAAATCGACTGTTCCAGCTTTTCCGACATTCGGTTAAAATTCTCTCCCAGCACGCCAATCTCATCCTCGCCGCCGCTGGTGTATTTCGCCTCGAAATTCAGCTCCGCCATCTTCTCGGAAATATCCGCAAGCTCCCGCAAAGGATTGGTAAGTCTTCTGGAAAACAGCCATACCAACGCCATACAAATGACAGCCGCAATACTTCCCACTACAATCAGGAACCGGTTCGCAACCGCCACGCTTCCCTGAATACTCTCCACCGGACTCTGAATCAGGAAAAAATATCCCCCGCCAAGTTCTCCCCGCATCATCAGATACTCTGTAGCAGAATCCTTCCCTCTGGTCTGGCTGATTTCATAATCATCCGTCAGCTCCAGTGTTTTGTCAGTGTTCTCTCTGCGATTTAAGAGATACGCGTCCAGATATTGCTTCAGCTCTACCTCATGCTGCACATTAGCAATCATCGTCTGCTCTGTCATATTAATGGTCAGAAAAAACAAGTTGTCCTTCTCTGCCTGTCTCGCAAGCTCGCTGTACGTCTCCTCATCCACTCCCGCAAGCCGTCCTTCCTCTGCCGCCTCGGAAAGAGCCTGATACATACTGATGAATTTCGACTTCTTGTCCCGGATATAATATGGCTTAAGAAGCCAGGCGTTGCCAAGGAGAATCCCTGCCAGCATAAATACAAGAAGAGACATAAATGCAACTGTCATCTGACGCTCAATCGAATGTTTCATCTATTCTACCTCAAATTTATAGCCCATTCCCCAAATGGTTTTAATATAATTTCCCTTATCCCCCAGCTTGCTCCGAAGCTTCTTCACATGGGTATCAATAGTTCTGGCGTCTCCAAAATAATCATAATTCCATACATGATTCAGAATCTTCTCTCTGGAAAGCGCAATCCCCTGATTTTCCAGAAAATATGTCAGCAGTTCAAATTCCTTGTAGCTGAGCTCGATGCCATCGCCGTCCACCGTCACCTGATGAGCCGCTCTGTCCACCTCGATGCCTCCCGCACAGAGCTTATCCTGCGAATCCGCGCCTCTGGTTCTCCTTAAGATTGCAGACACCCTGGCCACCAGGATCTTCGGACTAAAGGGTTTGGAAATATACTCGTCCACACCCAATTCAAAACCCTGCAGCTCATCCCGTTCATCCGACCGGGCAGTCAGCATAATAATCGGAACATCCGAGGACTGCCGGATTTCCCGGCACACCTGCCAGCCGTCCATTTTGGGCATCATTACATCCAGAATGACCAGCGCAATCCCCTTATTCCCATAGAAGCTATCCATTGCTTCCACACCGTCAGCCGCCTCAAGAACGCTATAACCCTCTCTCTGTAAAAAATCCCTCACAAGCTTGCGCATCCTGCTCTCGTCATCTACCACCAATATCTGTAATCTTTCCATATAGGTATACCGCCTTCCCAATTTTTACCGTATATTATTTTTATCGTATCATTATTTTATGACGCTTTTGTGAAAAAAGCTTCGCAATTTGTTATTTTTGTGTTAGTATATTAAAATAATGTCCGCCTGTCAGCGCCCCTGGCATTCTCCAGTTTTTCAACTGACAGCCCAAAGAGCGAACCGCCCTTTATGACGTTTCATCATGATAGAACTAATTAAGGAGACGATTACCATGAAATGCCCCATATGTGGAGAAGAATTAAAACCAAGCAGGAAAGATCCCAGGTATGTATTATGTCACAACTGCCGTAAGAAATTCAAAATACCAAACGCCGCTGAAAGCAGTTCCGGGCAGGAAAGCGCCCCGCCGAAAAGAAGTGTTCCCAGGGACTCAGGCAGCCTGCCCGACGAATCTTCTGCCGTACTTGACGACGAACTTACCGAACAAACGCAGATATTCAGCCGCAGCGACGTACGCGCCGCACTTCGGAAAGCAAACGAAGAACGGAAAGCGGAAAAAGCGGCCCTCAAAACAGGACGAAGAGCGGCGCAGGTCCCTGTCAGACAGAAGGACAGCTCCATGACCGCCGTAGAACCGGATGCCGAAGACGATAGTGAATTTCACTTACGATATGCCAATATCCCTCCAAAATCCGTCCGCGAAAAACAGGAACGGGAGATGCGCAAAGCTTACGATGAGCTTCTTTCCATCGGCAAAGAGGAACGCTCCTCAAAAAAACACGGATTATTCGGAAAAAGAAGCTAAGAATACATTCCTGCCTGAAAGATAACGAAAGGACCTGCTTCGGAACACCTCCTTCAGCATTGAAGAAATCGACACCTGTTTCAAGCGACGATTTCCTGTCTTTTGTTACGGTATATTTATTTCATATCATATCTGGTTCAGGTACAGGTTCTTTAGACAACTGCATCAGGTCATGATTTGTCCCAATGCTAGTACAACAGATATTAAGTTTATTTCTGTTGTACTAGTCACTTCAAAATAATTCAGACATGAGGCAAGCCAAGGCGGTTCTCTGCCCATTTCACGAACTAAGCCTTTACCCGCAAATCAAAATGCAATGTTCTGGTCTGCAATAATTTTATGTTCATCCATTTTTATTTCCAATTACCTCCCATAATTTTCTTTACCACCCGGTCAGATGTTGATATTTTTTCTAAATTCAAAATAATGATTTACAGAAAATAAGAAATACCATGCACTCAAACAGCTTCTTGCACAGTATTTCTTATTTTTGCCTTTATCTGGCATTCATCATAATTAGAAATATTTTCTTATCCTTCTACTCAATTGCAATATATTTCGGCTCCTCAATCACCTTCGGAGCTTCCTTCGGTACAATCATAGTCAGGATACCGTCTTTAAAAGAAGCCTTGATGTCATCCTGCGTAATCTGGTCGCCTACATAGAAGCTTCTGTTGCAGGTCCCGGTATAACGCTCCTTGCGGATACAATTTCCCTTCGCATCCTTCTCTTCCTTCGTCTCATTCTTCGCAGCGGTAATCGTCATATAACCATCTTTCAAATCCGCTTTGATATCTTCCTTGCCATAGCCTGGAAGCTCCATATCAATTACATAGCTGCCGTCCTTCTCATGGATATCTGTCTTCATAATCTGGGAAGAAGCATTCTCAAATGGACGGGTGAAGAATGGATCTCTGAAAAAATCATCAAATAAGTTATAATTTCTGTTTGCTAATAACATAGGTCATACCTCCTTAAAATTCATGCCTTATCAGGATTAGTATACCTGAAAGGAATTTAAAATATGAATTGTTTTATTTGTTATAGTTATTATATAACACATTCTGTTAGCCAAGTCAAGTGTTGAGTGCTAATTTTTCTGATAATTTTTGCAAACCGCCTGAAATCAATGGTTTGCACACACTTTGTTTTCCTGTAATTGTCCTTTTCATA
>CATJPU010000268.1 GCA_949742505.1 uncultured Lachnospiraceae bacterium
AGGAAGAGTTTGTCAATCAGATGAACGAGCGGGCCAGAGGGCTTGGAATGGAGAATACGAATTTTGTGAACTGCAACGGACTGGATACAGAGGGGCATGAAACTACGGCCAGAGATATCGCGGCCATGTCCCGGGAATTACTGACCAAATACCCCCAGGTACACGATTATGTTACTATCTGGATGGAGAATATTACCCATACTACCAGAAAGGGGACCAGTGAATTTGGTCTTACTAACACCAACAAGCTAATCCGGCAGTATCAGTATGCGACAGGGCTAAAAACAGGCTCCACCGCGGACGCGGGATTCTGTGTATCAGCCACCGCCGAAAAGAATCAAATGGAAATGATTGCGGTAATTATGGGGGCAAAGGATTCCAAGTCACGGTTCGCAGATGCAACGACGCTTCTGAATTATGGATTTGGAAAATGTATGAAGTACATGGATGAGGGGCTGGAAGCGATTAAGCCTGTGAAGGTGGAAAAGGGAATGAAAGCGGAGGTATCGGTGAAACAGGCGGGAAGTTTTCAGTACATAGATACCGTCGGCGCAGATTTGACGCAGATTAAGAAGAAGCCGGAACTTAAGGAAGACTTGAAAGCGCCTGTTAAGGAAGGGGATAAAACCGGCGAAATGGTTTATTATCTGGACGGAAAGGAAATCGGAAGGGCGGATATTGTCGCGACAGAGAGCGTGGGGAAGATGAAATATAAGAATGCGCTGGAAACAGCGCTGGAGAAGTTCTTTATGTAGGTTATTCACAGATTCGTCAGCGGACGCGAATGGTTACAGTTCACGCGTCTCCTGGAGGACGTGGGTTGAATGAGGAGCATATAACAGTTTATACGCCGCTTGCTTAACAGGGAAAAGAGTGGTAGTCTTATAGAAGTACACATTAAGTTTGAGAATATCCGTCGGGGTTGGAAAGAGGAAGGTATGAAAAGGGCAGACAGTAAATCATGGAAGGAAAAACTGGCAGTGTTAGCGGGAGTCGGCGCGTTTACGCTGATACTGGAGATATGGAGGGAACTTCAAGGGTTCGTGGTCAGACGATTTCGGATTCAGTTACCATACAAAACAGAAAGCGGGGAAGCAGTTAAGCTGATATTTCTTTCGGATTTGCATGGAAAGCAGTATGGGAACCGTAATCAGGAGCTGATTGCGGCGATTGCAAAGGAACGGCCGGATTATATTCTGATAGGGGGCGATTTGCTGACCAGAGACAGCGCGTCTACGGAACGGACAGCATTAAGCCTCCTTCGGAGGCTGGTGAAGATTTGTCCGGTGTATTTAGCGAACGGTAATCATGAACAGCGAATGCGCATGAATCCGGAAGAGTATCGGGGACGTTACGAGAAGTATATAAGAGAAGTGAAGTCTCTGGGGGTTCATGTGCTGGTGAATGCGACAGAGGACTGTGATATGAAGGGGATTCCGGCCGCAATCAGCGGTTTGGAAATTCCTCTTGCATGTTATGCGCATTTTCATTCCAGAGATCTTAAAAGCGCTGATATAAAAGGGAAACTGGGAAAAGCCGTCAGAGGTAAATATCAGATATTGCTTGCCCACAGTCCGGTTTATTTTGATACCTATGTAAAATGGGGGGCGGATTTGGTGCTGTCAGGGCATCTTCATGGAGGAGTAATCGGGATTCCGAAGTTCGGCGGACTGATTACTCCGCAGGCAGAATTATTTCCAAAGTATTCCGGCGGACTTTATCGGAAAGGGAAGCGGATAGGCATTGTGAGCCAGGGGCTTGGAACTCATACGGTGAATATCCGTCTGTTTAATCCGGCGGAGGTGGTTGTGGTTACGTTGTGTCCCGGCGCAGGCAGGGAGGGCTAGAGCGTGTAAAATATTCTCTTGTGTAAGAGTGGAAAATCAAGTATAATAGACGGGCCGTTCTGTGCCAAACTATCCAAAACTTAATTTTCGCTGTACTAGTTTATTAAAGAGGGGAATAATATGGGAATCCCGGTGAAGCTTCAGGTGTTTGAGGGGCCGCTTGACCTGCTTTTGCACTTGATTGATAAGAATAAAATTGATATTTACGATATTCCGATTGTGGAGATTACCAGTCAGTACATGGAATATATTGAGGCAATGGAGCAGAGTGATTTGAATGTGATGAGTGAATTTCTTCTCATGGCGGCGACGCTTCTTGATATTAAATGCAGGATGCTCCTTCCCAAAGAAGTGAATGAGGACGGGGAGGAGGAAGATCCCAGACAGGAGCTGGTAGAACAGCTTCTTCAATATAAGATGTACAAATACATGTCCTACGAGCTGAAAGACCGTCAGGTGGACAGCGAGCGCATTATGTACCGGAAGCAGGATATTCCGGACGAGGTGGCTGATTATGTAGAACCAGTGGATTTGGACGAGCTGCTTAGCGGTCTCACGCTTGGCAGACTGCAGAGTATTTTTCAGGATGTGATGCGGAAACAGACGGACAAAATCGATCAGATTCGGAGTCGGTTCGGAAAGATAGAAAAAGAAGAGGTTACGGTATCGGAGAAGCTGACTCAGGTAGAAGAATATGCGATTAAGCATAAGCAGTTCAGTTTTCGGGAGCTCATCACGAAACAGCGTTCCAGAATCCAAATTGTAGTTACCTTTTTGGCAATTTTGGAAATGATGAAGTCCGGTCAGATTGTTATTGAGCAGGAACAGCCCTTTGACGATATTCTGATTACGTCCCGGATGGGAAAAGAAAGGTAGTATAACGTGGAAGTCAGAAAATTAGAAGGAATTATAGAGGCAATTCTTTTTACTATGGGGGAATCGGTGGAATTGTCGAAGATTGCGCTGGCAGTCGGACATGATGAAGATACGACGCGGAAAGTGATACATAACATGATGGACAGGCTGAATACTTCCGAGCGGGGAGTGCGCATTATCGAGCTGGACGATTCTTTTCAGATGTGCACGAAAGCAGATATGTACGAGTATCTGATTCGGATAGCGAAGCAGCCGAAGAAATATGTGCTGACGGATGTTCAGCTTGAGACATTGTCGATTATCGCATATAAACAGCCGGTGACGAAATTAGAGATTGAGAAGATACGGGGAGTCAAATCCGATCATGCGGTAAACCGGCTGGTAGAATATAATCTGGTCTGCGAGGTGGGGCGTTTAGACGCGCCGGGAAAGCCGATTTTATTCGGAACTACAGAAGAATTCTTAAGGAGATTCAGTATCCAGTCGTTAGAAGAGCTTCCCAGTATGAATCCGGAGCAGCTTGAGAATTTTAAGACGGAGGCTGAGGAAGAAGCGCAATTGAAATTGAATATTTAACGCATGGAAGAGTCTCCGGCCTCATACATTTTAAATAACTTCTTTGGGATTGGGTTCTGTATGAGGGAGAGAGAGAAGGAAAATATCCGGAGATTTATGAGGAAAAGAGGCAGATTCATTAGTATCTGTCTGGTTGTGATTGTATTGGGGTGCTGTCCTGGCAGGCAGTCGGCGGTTTCCGTATATGCAAAAGAAGAACAGACCGAGTATGTAAAATCGGAGGAGACAGAGCATACTAAGGCGGCAGGCACAGAACAGGATCAAGGGTTTCAAGGACAGCTCTACGCCCGGTCGGCGGTGTTGATGGATGGAGACAGCGGAAGAGTCCTATACGGGAAGGAAGCGGATGTGCCAAGGCCTATGGCAAGTACGACGAAGATTATGACCTGTATTATCGCTCTGGAACATATGCAGGGGGACGCTGAGATTGCGGAGGTTTCCGAATATGCCGCCGGACAGCCGAAGGTTCATCTGGGCGTCAGGAAGGAAGAGCAGTATTATCTAAAAGATTTGCTGTATTCTCTGATGTTGGAATCCCACAATGACAGCGCGGTTATAATTGCAGAGCATGTGGGAGGAAGCGTGGAAGGCTTTGCAAAGCTTATGAATGCAAAGGCGAAGGAGCTTGGCTGTGAATCCACCTATTTTATTACGCCGAACGGACTGGACGCCGTTGACGATGCCGGGATTCATTCTACGACTGCGAAAGAGCTGGCGCGGATTATGCGATACTGCATTCGGGAATCAGACAGACGGGAAGAATTTCTTGAGATTACCGGAACGAAAAGCCACAGCTTTCAGGATGTATCCGGGAGCAGACAATTTACCTGCAATAATCACAATACTTTTCTGTCTATGATGGAGGGGGCGCTGTCCGGCAAGACGGGATTTACCGGGGATGCGGGATATTGTTATGTAGGCGCCTTAGAGCGGGATGGAAGAACTTTTATTGTCGCGCTTCTTGCCTGCGGGTGGCCGAATAATAAGAACTATAAATGGTCGGATACCAGAGCGCTGATGGAATACGGACTGGAGAATTACAGTTACCGCAATCTGTGGAAAGAGCAGACATTTCCGGATATTCCGGTTAAGGAAGGGATTCCGGATAAGATGCAATTGAGCGGAGCTTCTACGGTGGGCGTGGAGATTGAAAATGCGCCGGAAGAATGGAATTATCTGGTGAGAGAAGATGAGAAGGCGGAGCTGTCCGCGGAATATGCAGAACAGATGACTGCGCCGGTCCAGAAAGGCGAAGTGATTGGGAAGCTTGCGCTTACGCTGGAGGGAGAAGCAATTGGAAGATGGAATCTTATAACAGAAGAGACTGTCAGGAAAAGGGATTTTCGGTGGTGTGCGCGGCGGATATTAAAAGAATATATTAAAATAAATCAAGAAAAGTGATTAAAAACATCACTTTTCTTTTTTTGAATCCCATGGTAGTATAGGAAAGGATAAAATAAAACAAAGAAATTGATAATTTTTTACTGTTTCTAAAATCAAAGTAACAGAGTCGGAAGTACGAAGAAAAATGATTGAATTTGCTTTATTCCCGCGGCAATGATGCAAAGGGGGAATGGACTTCCGAATACATAGAAGCAGGAAGGGCAGAGATAGAAAGGATGGATAAACAATATGAACAATTGCAGCAAATATGAGAGACAATATTTTATGCCGCCGGAGGCGACTTATGACTGGGTGAAAAAAGAATATATTGATCCCCCGCCGATCTGGTGCAGCGTGGATTTAAGAGACGGGAATCAGGCGCTGATTGAGCCTATGAGTTTGGAGGAGAAGCTGGAATTCTTCCAGCTTCTGGTGGATATTGGATTTAAGGAGATAGAGGTTGGATTTCCCGCGGCGTCCGAGACAGAGTATAAATTCATGCGTACGCTGATCGAGAAAGACATGATTCCGGATGACGTGACGGTTCAGGTACTGACTCAGGCCAGGGAACATATCATAAAGAAGACCTTTGAGGCGGTGAAGGGAGCGCCCCACGCAGTGGTGCATCTGTATAATTCCACATCCGTTGCCCAGCGTGAACAGGTATTTAAGAAAAATAAGGAACAGGTATTGCAGATTGCGGTTGACGGCGCGAAGCTTCTGAAAGAGCTGGCGGATGAGACAGAGGGTAATTTTACCTTCCAGTACAGTCCGGAGAGCTTCCCGGGTACTGAGGTGGATTATGCAGTAGAGGTGTGCAATGCTGTTCTGGATATCTGGAAGCCGACGCCGGATAATAAGGCGATTATTAATATTCCGACAACGGTTGAGAATGCGATGCCTCATGTATTTGCCACACAGCTTGAGTATGTGCATAAGCATCTGAATTACAGGGAGAATGTGATTCTCTGTCTGCATCCTCACAATGACAGAGGGTGCGGCGTTGCAACGGCAGAGCTGGGCGTGCTGGCGGGGGCCGATCGGATTGAAGGGACGCTCTTTGGAAATGGAGAACGCACCGGGAATGTGGACATTATCACCCTGGGCATGAATATGTATTCTCATGGAGTAGACCCAAAGCTGGATTTCTCTGATATGAAGAAAATCAGGGAGACCTATGAGCGCCTTACCAGAATGCGGGTATACGACCGCCAGCCCTATGCGGGGGATCTGGTGTTTACCGCATTTTCCGGTTCTCATCAGGACGCTATTGCCAAAGGCATGGCATGGAGAGAAGAAGGAAAGAGCGGGATGTGGACGGTTCCTTATCTTCCGATTGATCCGCAGGATGTGGGAAGAAAATACGATTCCGACGTGATTCGGATTAACAGCCAGTCCGGCAAAGGCGGCGTAAATTATATTCTGAAGCAGGGATATGGAATCAATCTTCCGGAAAAGATGCGGGAAGAGGTCGGCTATCTGGTAAAGGGCGTATCCGACAGGGCTCACAAGGAACTGACGCCAGAATGGGTATATCAGATCTTTACCGATAACTATGTGAACGCTAAGAGCGTATTTGCCATTGATGAATGTCATTTCAGGCAGGTAGACGGTATTATCGCAGAGGCGACGATTCAGCACGGTAATGACCAGAGAGTGGTGGCGGCTGCCGGAAACGGACGTCTGGATGCGGTGAGCAACGCAATCAAGCAGTATTTTAATATCAGCTATGAGCTGAGATATTATGAAGAGCATTCGCTGACCAGAGGTTCTTCTTCCAAAGCGGTCGCTTATGTGGGGATTGTGTGTCAGGGAAAGACCTGCTGGGGCGTAGGGATCGACGCGGATATCATCAAGGCTTCCATTGAGGCGCTGATTGTGGCCGTCAATAAGCTGGATGGAATTAAGACTGCGGATATCTGCAAAGACGCCCGGATGATAGAGATTATGAATTATATTCAGGCAAATTACATTGATGTAACGCTGGATGATTTGTCGGAAAAATTCTATTTGTCGAAGCCATATCTGTCCAAATATATTAAGGAGAAGTCCGGTATTACATTCGGCGAGCTGGTTAAGAAGGTGCGTATGAAGAAGGCGCGGGCAATGCTAAAGAGCAGCAGCATGACGGTAGAAAATATCGCGCTGACAGTAGGATACCAGAATGTGGAGCATTTCAACAGATTATTCAAGAAAGCATATAAGATGACGCCGGTACAGTTCCGGAATCAGAAATAGAGCAGAGTTTATAAAGCGGCGCAGGGGAAGCAGGTATCCGGCGCCGCTTCAATATGATATTTATTTAACGAAAAAGAATAAAACAGTTGCACTTTACAAGAATAAAAGTTATAATATACAAGGCAGAAATTTGGTTCATAGAAAAACCTAATATACAATTACAAGTAAGGAAGATGGAGGGCTGGGTTATGAGTAACATAGCGGCAACGAGTGCAGCGGGCAGAAGAATTACGAGTTTGCTTGATGCAGGCAGTTTTGTTGAAATTGGCGGAGCAGTGACTGCCAGAGCTACAGATTTCAACATGCAGGAAAAAGAGACTCCGGGGGACGGCGTCATTACCGGATACGGAGTAATCGACGGTAATCTGGTATATGTTTACAGTCAGAACGCAGAGGTTTTGAATGGGGCAATCGGCGAGATGCACGCGAAGAAGATTGCAGGCATTTATGATATGGCAATGAAGATGGGAGCGCCGGTAATCGGGCTTCTTGACTGCGCCGGTATGCGGCTGCAGGAGGCAACCGACGCGCTGGCTGGTTTTGGTAATCTCTATATGAAGCAGGCCATGGCTTCCGGTGTGATTCCGCAGATTACGGCTGTATTCGGCCATTGCGGAGGCGGGCTTTCGGTAGTGCCGGCGCTGGCTGACTTTACATTTATGGAAGGAAAGGAAGCAAGATTATTTGTAAATTCTCCTAATGCAATTCCGGGGAATGATATCAGCAAGTGCGATACTTCTTCTGCAAAGTATCAGAGCGAAGAAGCGGGACTTGTGGACGGCGTTGGTACGGAAGACGAGATATTTGCTAATATTCGTTCTCTTATCTGCATGCTTCCCTGCAACAATGCAGAAGAAGCGGCCTGCCTTGACTGTACGGATGATTTGAACCGCGCCTGTGCAGGAATTGAGAATGCGGTGGAGGATACGGCCATTGCTTTGGTAAATATTTCTGATAACGGCGTGTTCTTTGAGACGAAGAAGGATTATGCAAGAGATATGGTGACAGGATTTATCCGGTTAAACGGCATGACGGTAGGCGCCGTTGCGAACCGCTCTAAGGTATATGATTCCGAGGCGAATGTGGTTGCGGAATTTGACGGTTCTTTGTCTGCGAAGGGAGCGAAGAAAGCGGCGGAATTTGTAGAGTTCTGCGATGCGTTTAACATTCCGTTGCTGACGCTTACCAATGTCAATGGATTTACCGCCGGGAAATGTTCTGAGAGGAATCTGGCAAAGGCAGCGGCTAAACTGGTCTATGCTTTTACCAGTGCGACGGTTCCGAAGGTGAACGTTGTAATTGGCAAAGCGTTCGGAAGCGCTTATGTGGCGATGAACAGCAAGGCAATCGGGGCGGACATGGTCTATGCGTGGCCGACGGCGGAGATTGGCATGATGGACGCGAAGCTTGCCGCTAAGATTATGTATGCGGGTGCGGAGAAGAGAGTGCTGGATGCGAAGGCTGCAGAATATAAGGAATTACAGTCAAGTCCGATGTCGGCAGCGAGAAGAGGGTATGTGGATACGGTGATTCAGCCGGCGGATACCAGAAAATATGTAATCGGAGCATTTGAGATGCTCTTTACAAAAAGGGAAGTACGTCCTTTAAAGAAACATGGAACAGTATAGCGAGGTGAAGCAAAGTGAAGAAAAAGATTAGCTTGTTAATAAGTGTGCTCATAGCTGTGCTTGCTTTCACAACAGGATGCGGCGGGAAGAAGGAGACTCTTGAGTATGATGAAATCCTTATCAGCCAGGTGGTGGATTATATATTTACCTATTTCCCGAATTATGACGAAGCATCGGTTGAACAGATTAAGGAGCTTCGGGAGTTTGCCTTTGAGCAGCAGCTTACTGAGATGAATCTTCCTATTTCCCCGGAGGCGTACTTAAGCGCGATTGACGCCTGGAAAGCCGGAGAAGGGGAGTGCGGGGCATATGTTGAGCATGGAAAATATACTTTTGAAGCCAGTGCGGATGAATTGCTTGTGTCAACAGAGACGAAATTTGAGAATAGAACGGCAACGGTTGAGTTTGTGTTTGACGAGAATTTATATCTTGACGGCCTGACGGTCAGCGCACATTTTACGCTGGGAGAGATTTTGGAGAAGGCAGTTCTGAACACGCTGCTCGGCATGGGAACTGTATTTGTAGTATTGATAATCATTTCACTGATTATTTCTTTGTTCAGGTACATTCCTGCTATTCAGGATAAATTTAAAAAGAAACCGGCAGACGCGGAGACGTCTGAAGCGCCTGTGGCGGCTGCGGTTCCGGTTCGGAAGCCATCCAGACAGAAGACGGATGATTCGGAGCTAATCGCGGTAATTGCGGCTGCGATTGCGGCTGTGGAAGGTACGACAACGGATGGTTTTGTTGTGAGAAGCATTAAGAGAAGAAAATCAAATAAATGGAATTAATATGCAAGGAGGAAATAAGCAATGAAAAATTATACAATTACAGTAAATGGCAGCGTATATGATGTAACTGTGGAAGAAAAGGGCGCGGGATTTACACCGGCGGCGGCTCCAGTGGCAGCGCCTGCGGCAGCTCCGGCGCCGAAGCCGGCTCCGGCTCCAAAGGCAGCGGCAGGAGCAGGTTCTATTGAAGTGAAGGCGGGAGCAGCCGGTAAGGTATTTAAGATTGAGGCCAATGTGGGCCAGAGCGTAAAGAAGGGTGATCCGGTGGTGATTATTGAGGCAATGAAGATGGAGATTCCAGTCGTGGCGCCGGAAGACGGAACCGTAGCAAGTATCGACGCGGCAGTTGGCGATGCAATTGAAGCCGGAGCTGTACTCGCTACATTAAACTAAAACATAACTGAGCTTATGTCTAGACACGACTGGAGGTTATAAAATGGATTATATACTAACAACATTAGAGAACCTCGTGCATCAGACGGCGTTTTTGAATCTGACAGGAGGCAATCTGATTATGATTGGCGTTGCCTGTTTTTTCCTGTATCTGGCTATCAGGCACGAGTTTGAGCCTTTACTGCTGGTACCGATTGCTTTTGGTATGCTCCTTGTTAATATCTACCCGGATATTATGCTGCATGCGGAGGATTCGGCCAATGGAACCGGCGGTCTGCTCTATTATTTCTACATTCTGGACGAGTGGGCGATTCTTCCTTCGCTGATTTTCATGGGCGTTGGAGCGATGACGGATTTTGGCCCGCTGATTGCGAATCCGAAGAGCTTCCTTCTGGGAGCTTCCGCGCAGTTTGGTATCTTTGCGGCATATCTTGGCGCAATGGCAATGGGATTCTCCGATAAGGCTGCCGCGGCGGTTTCAATTATCGGAGGCGCGGACGGGCCGACGTCCATCTTCCTGGCAGGTAAACTGCAGCAGACTGCAATTATGGGACCGATTGCAGTTGCGGCTTACTCTTATATGGCGCTGGTTCCGATTATCCAGCCGCCGATTATGAAGCTTCTCACCACGAAGGAGGAGCGGCAGATTAAGATGGAACAGCTGCGGCCGGTATCCAAGCTGGAGCGTATTCTGTTTCCGATTATCGTTACCATTGTTGTCTGCATGATTCTTCCTACTACGGCGCCTCTTGTTGGTATGCTGATGCTGGGTAATCTGTTCCGGGAATCCGGCGTGGTAAGACAGCTTACAGAGACGGCGTCCAATGCGTTGATGTATATTGTCGTTATTTTGCTGGGTACGTCGGTAGGCGCGACCACCAGCGCGGAAGCATTTTTAAATTGGGATACCATTAAGATTGTAATCCTTGGTCTGGTGGCATTTGCATTCGGTACGGCTGCCGGAGTGATTTTCGGAAAGATTATGTGCAAGGCAACCGGAGGCAAGGTAAATCCTTTGATTGGTTCTGCGGGTGTGTCTGCAGTTCCTATGGCGGCCAGAGCTTCGCAGAAGGTAGGCGCGGAGGCAGACCCGACCAACTTCCTGCTGATGCATGCCATGGGTCCGAATGTGGCCGGCGTGATTGGAACAGCGGTTGCGGCAGGTACCTTTATGGCAATCTTTGGGGTTATGTGACAATAGAAAGGGATTTGTCTGCAAGGGCAAATCCCGGTTGTCAGTGAATGTCAAACCCTGCGGAGTATGGACTCCGAAGGAGGCACATACAATCAGCATGCGTTTAAACATGAACTGAGAATCCTGTTGTCGGTGATTTAATAAATATATGGAGGAAGATATAATGGCAGAAATGGAAAAAAGACCAATTAAGATAACAGAGACCATTTTGAGAGACGCGCATCAGTCTTTGATTGCCACACGTATGACAACAGAACAGATGCTGCCAATCGTTGA
Organism: uncultured Lachnospiraceae bacterium; assembly: GCA_949742505.1. Taxonomy (GTDB): domain Bacteria; phylum Bacillota; class Clostridia; order Lachnospirales; family Lachnospiraceae; genus Claveliimonas. The sequence continues at coordinate 11,204 of CATJPU010000268.1, forward strand.
GAAGATGGATAAAGTGGGATATCATTCGGTGGAGTGCTGGGGAGGAGCTACCTTCGACGCATCCTTACGTTTCCTGAAGGAAGACCCATGGGAGAGACTGAGAAAGTTCCGTGACGGATTCAAGAATACAAAATTACAGATGTTATTTCGCGGACAGAATATTTTGGGATATCGTCCTTATGCGGATGACGTAGTAGAGTATTTTGTACAGAAGTCTGTGTCAAATGGGATTGACATTATCCGTATCTTTGACTGTCTGAATGACCTTCGGAATCTGCAGACGGCGGTTACGGCTGCCAACCGGGAGAAGGCGGACGCGCAGGTTGCCCTGTCCTATACCTTGGGCGATGCCTATACGCTGGATTACTGGGTAGATATCGCGAAGAAGATTGAGGATATGGGAGCCAATTCCATCTGTATCAAGGATATGGCGGGGCTTCTGGTGCCGTATAAGGCGACGGAGCTGATTGGCGCTTTGAAGGACGCAGTGAACATACCGATTCAGCTTCACACCCACTATACTTCAGGCGTTGCGTCTATGACGTATCTGAAAGCGGTAGAAGCGGGCGTGGATGTGATTGATACGGCGATGTCTCCGTTTGCGCTTGGCACTTCCCAGCCTGCGACGGAAGTTATGGTTGAGACCTTTAAGGGAACGCCTTATGATACGGGATTTGACCAGAATCTTCTGGCTGAGATTGCGGATCACTTCCGTCCAATTCGCGACGAAGCGTTAGCAAGCGGACTTTTGAATCCGAAGAATATGGGTGTTAATATCAAGACGCTTCTCTATCAGGTTCCCGGTGGTATGCTCTCGAACCTTACCTCGCAGCTCAAGGAGCAGAACGCAGAGGACAAATACTACGAAGTGCTTGAGGAGGTTCCAAAGGTACGCCAAGACTTAGGAGAGCCGCCGCTTGTTACACCGTCTTCGCAGATTGTAGGCACGCAGGCTGTATTTAACGTGCTGATGGGCGAGCGCTATAAGATGGCGACCAAGGAGACGAAGGATGTATTGAGCGGCAAATACGGCGCAACCGTTAAGCCATTTAATGAGGAAGTAAAGAAGAAAGTTCTCGGTGAGAATCCGGAGGTTATTACCTGCCGTCCGGCAGATCTGATTCCGGATGAATTAGATACCCTGCGTAAGGAATGCGAGCAGTGGATTCAGCAGGACGAGGATGTGCTGTCTTACGCACTGTTCCCGCAGGTTGCGACGGATTTCTTCAAGTACCGGGAGGCGCAGCAGACTAAAGTGGACCATACGCTGGCTGATACGGAGAACGGAAGTTATCCGGTTTAATGAGAATTAATTAAGATATTTGACTTGGAACGCTTATTTCCTGACAATGCGGACAGGGGATAGGCGTTCTTTCGGTGGTACGGAGGGGGCATCCATAAAAAAGGTGTAAAGTCTTTGTGATGTGATAACTCAATAAAGACTTTACACTCTGCTTATCTAATTATTCCTTAATTTCGTCAATATCTGTCAGATTTACACCTAATGAAGTTAAAACGGCTTTTAAAGATTTATAATCCCTTTTAAGTCCTTCGTATGTTTCAGTTGCATTTTCTTTTTTGGCATTCTTCATATGGGCTTGTACTTTTTGAAAATCAAGTACTGTTCTTTCGATAATTTCGCCATTACTAGGCATAGAATCACCTCCTGCTCCAAAAGAATATTTAATGGTTTCTTAATCTTTTTGTTATTCTATTGTGTTATGGTTACTACCTGATATTATAATAGATGTGGTATAAGGTGTAAAGCCTTTATTCAATTGAAGTTAAAGGAAAAAAAGAGATACATCAGGTTCATAGGGCGCTGAGTATCTCTTTTTATAATGCTCTTTTTTCATTCGGAATAAATTCTATAACGCTGTCAGGTGTGCATTCTAATATATTGCATAGTTTTTCTAATGTCAGAACGGTAATATTTTTATTATGCTTTAAAGCATTCAGGACCCGGTTATCAATTCCGGATTTTAACAGCCTGTATTGCGTAATTCCTTTTTTTTCCATTGTTTCCCATAATGGCCTGTAACTTATTATTGTAATCACCTCTTTGTTACTTCTTATTATATGGTGATTATACGTGAGCAATACGAATTATCATATTGTACATATATGTACAATGTGGTAGAATGAATGTAGTTTATAATCGAAAAATGGAGAATAATGATGAATAAATACCGACTAAGAATCCTGATTGCTGCAGGCGGCGTGATTTTGTTTGTACTGTTTGTATTAATTAGGACATTATGGGATGGAAATACGGAGGATAAGAAAAAAGGAATAGAATATTTGAAGCGGTTAGAGGCAAAAGATGTGGAGGCTGTTGAACGTGACGTGAAAGAGATTCGGGAGGAGGCGCGGGTAAAAGCGATGCAGGAAGGGGAATTGCCTGTGTGGGCGCAGTTTAATGATTATGTGATTTTTGGGGATTCCAGGACGGTTGGATTTTCCTTTCATGAATTTCTGGATGGACAGAGAATTATGGCGGACGGAGGATTAACAATTGCGGATATCCCAACTTATCTGGACAAGATGAAGACTTTGAACCCGGCTCATCTTTTCCTGTGTACCGGATTGAATGATGTGAGTATTGGATTCTGGCCCGCGCCGGAGGAATATGTGGCGGCATATGATGAAACGGTAACTATGCTGATGAAGGAGCTTCCGGATACGCATATCTATATTAATTCCATATTTCCCGCGCAGGAACCGGCATTTGAACAGTCTTCCCTGTGGAGAAATATTCCTGATTATAATCAGGCAGTTATGAACTGGTGCAAAGAAAAGGGATATACATACATAGATAATACGGAAGTTTTTGAAGCCCATAAAGATTTATATGACGAGGACGGGATACATTTTCAGAAGGAATTTTATGAATACTGGGCAATCAATATG
>CATJPU010000269.1 GCA_949742505.1 uncultured Lachnospiraceae bacterium
AACATTTATCTCCGGAGCCACATCATCTAACTGCGACCAGTCTCCTTTTCCGTTTGCAGCGCCTGTAAGTTGAAATGTATATTTATGAAATTCAATACCGCTAATATCATCTGTTAATCGGTAATTATATTTGTCCTGCTCACTATCATAACTATATTCATATGCTCCTTCCGGAGCTGCCTCAATTTCTACATCAAAAGATATGCCTTCCTTACCAATCGGCTTAACATTTTCTCCATCAATCAGCGCCATATAGAGACTGGTACTGATATCGTCAGTGAATTCTTTATCTTCTGTCATTGCAATTCCGCCAAGGGATGCTTCCGATATACTTATATTTACAGATACCTTTATTGCTACAGAACTCATATTTGTAATCGTAATTTCATCACTTGAATTACTATAATCTTCTTTTACTTTTCCATCTGTCCTTTTAAAGAAAACTGTAGAATCCTCCGAGAAAGTTTCTCCTTTATAAGCAGCGCCATCCGTCTTATTAATTAAACCCTGAGGATCTATGATAAAGTCAAATGCTTCATTGGCGACCGTTGGCAAAACAACCTGATATATATTTTCTTTAACGTTACCTTCTATTTCTCCAATACCGGTTTCACTCTGCTGTTCTATATCCTGTGCAGACACATTCATGCAAGTACTCAAACAAAAGACCAGAGAAAATACAAATGCTATACATCTTTTACCATATCTCATTACCAACTACCTCCCTACCTTAATAATCATTTAAACTTGTCTCTACACATTTTTAACAATTATAGAATATAACTTGACTTCATAGATACCTTTCCGGCTCATTTAAAAATACATCTGTTATCCCCTTCTGTTCCAGCATCTCCAAATCCAACAAATTCCCTGTGGGGTTTTCCGGATATAGATGGCCCGCAAACCAAGCCCTGACTGTATAATCCGCAATTCTTTCCTTTGGAAGATCTATCCCCCTCCAGTAAGGATGCAGCGCATCCGCCCCACACCCACCTTTCAGCTTATACAGGCAATCAGATACTTTTGTATCAAGAATCCCTGTCTCCGCATTCGGCTCTATTTTCTTAATAAACTCAAGCGATAATGCGCTGAACGATGAATAGATAACCCTATTCTGCACGCCGTAACGATGCACGAGATTGATAATCTTCTCCTCCATTCCTTCATATGGCAGGATACTATTTTTCAACTCTATATTAAGCATGAATTCTTCTTTCAGCTTATCCTCAAGTAGTTCCAGCACTTCCTCCATCGTCGGAATCTGCTCATATTTTCCATCTCCTGCATCTATCCGCAGTCTTTTCAATTCAGCTAATGTGTACTGCCTTATTTCGCCGATTCCATCTGTTGTCCGGTCTACCCTTTCATCGTGGCACACCACCAGATGACCGTCTTTTGTAAGCTGAATATCCAGTTCAATTCCGGTAAGACCCTTTATTTCAGCCGCTTTCCCAAACGCCAGCAATGTATTCTCCGGATACATCTGACTGCACCCTCTATGCGCCCATATTTTCACAATATCTGTTCTCCTTTAGGAATTTCCCCATAACCCCTGCCATAGCAATTGATTCTCCGCGTGTCAGTTTAAATTCGTTCTTACTGCTTCCGTTAATCATTGACAGAAAATCACTAACTTCATAGCGAAGTCCTTCCCCAAGAAAACGCTCTGAGAATTTATCCACTTTCCCAGGATCCTCATAATGAACTTCATAATAGGTAGTTTTCCACCATGGAGCTTCGGCAACGATGTATCCTTTAGTTCCTGCTATCAGAAGTCTTCCTTCTGACTTTACTCCAAGCCCGCAGGTCGCCGTAGCCATACCGTTTGGATACTTAAATACGGCCCTTGTAAATAAATCAAGTCCACGTTCGTCATTAATCGAATGGAAAGTAAGTTCTTCATACTCTTTTCCAAACAGTTTAATAATCGGCAACATAACATGGCTTCCCAACTCTGTAAAACTTCCTCCATATTGAAGATCAGTCAGTTCTCTGAAATTCGGATTCTCCAATTTCGTAAAACACGCCTCGACATTCCGCACGCTTCCAATCAATCCGCTGCAGGCAACCCCCAGCAGACTGGAGAAGCCCGGACAATATGCCGTCTTAATCCCTTCAATCAGTACCAATCCCCGTTCCTTTGCATAATCAAACACTTCCTCTGCCTGTACCTTATCCAATACCATAGGCTTTTCACACAACACGTGTTTCCCATGTTCCAGAGCAGACTTGATATATCCATAATGTGTCTCATGAGGAGACGCGATATAAACTGCATCTACCGCAGCATAAAACTCTTCCAGACTTCTGTACGTGTCTATCTCCCATTTTTTTGCAAATCGGACTGCGCTTTCTATATGAGGATTATATACTCCCTGTGTACTAACGCCGCTTACCAGTTTTGCCTCCGGAATAAATCGCTCGGCAATTCTTCCGGTCCCTATAATTCCGATTCTTTGAATCCGCTTATTCTGAGTGCGAAGCATCGTACTTGATATATTCTTCGTTCTCTCCAGATAGACAACCTTACAGTAATCCTTCAGATAATCAAACTGTCCGATCCAGTCCGAACCCACTGTAAAGATATCAACCTTATACTTCTGTATATCATGGAATTTCTGCCCGGTCGACTCTTCGATTATAATCTCATCCGCAAATCCGGTCTTCTTCACATTCTCCATCCTGGTCATCAGAGAATCAATCACATTCAATTTGCCTCTTGCCCGGTCATATTCTTCTGTTGTAACTCCGACAATCAGATAGTCTCCAAGCTTCTTTGCTCTCTGCAGAAGACGGTAATGACCTTCATGGAACAAATCAAATGTACCATATGTAATAACCTTTGTCATCCCATCAACCTCCCACTTATAAACCGATGTATCTTTTCGCCGCAAGTTCCGTCGTTATTTGCCGCAACCTTACTGTAAGCCCGTATCTGCCTCTCTTTAACAAATGCTTGTCCCTTCATATTCCCATCAAGAAAATCTGACAATGTGTTAAAAGCATTTTCCTCACAAGCATACTGCAGCCACTCAGAATTTTCCATAAATCCCGGCTCATGCTCTTCCAGTTCCTTCCTGTCAAATTCAACCGGCACATCGCTGTACTCTTCTGTCTCCAGATTTATACGGTAGAGTTTCCTGTCATACATCGAAAACAGATGATATTCATTCTCGCCGTGTTCTCCGCCCGGATGAGTAAAATAACTCTTTGCTCCGGAAGGAAAATATCCTTTGTCACACTCTTCCGGCATTTCCATCGGCGGCTTCCATTCCTCCATCTCTCCGGTTTTCTTATTCAGCCGAACATACATATTCGCCCACTGAGGCGGCAAATACATATAATCCCCGCAAAAAGCAGGCGCGCCAAATGGGGTTTGCAAACAGGAATATCCATGTATCATATGAGTACATTCCAATCCATACGGAACCTTATCATATTCTCTGATTTCTCCGCTGACTGGGTTCCATCTGGTTATCACATAGCCGTCATATGGTAACAGCCATATCTCATCCCCTTCCGGAACAAGCGCCATACAGCCGCAGGAATGACTCACATCTAATGTCAAAACCTGCCCTTCTCCCGTCTGCACATTAATTACCAGCATCTGATTATCAGCGGGAGACGCCAGATACAGATATCCATCCTGAATCCAGACTCCTCCAATCCGCCGTTCTCCGTCTACATTTCTGATAAATACATCCAGATGCTGTTCTAGATAACTGATCTTCCCATTTTCTGTATTATATATTACAATCGCAGGGTAAATATTAGGAATCAATACCAGATATTTCTCCCAGCTTAACGCCGCACAAAATGCTCCCCCCTGTTCAATACACTGAACCAGCAGGATCTTCCTCTCTATCTTCCCATTGCTAATTACGATAATGTCACGCGCATTTACCGGACATACATAATGCTTCTCTCCTATCGTAATAACCTGCGAATAATACTGTCCTGACGCATAGCCGGACAAATCGCAGAAATACCTGTACTTATAATCACTGTCAGGCGAATAGTAAAGCTTATTTCCCTGAGCAATTTTCCAATTGTCATTACCGAAATAATCCATCCCGATAATAGCCCGGCCCTTCCAGTCATCTTCTTTCGGCGCTGAATGAATCTGATTATCCAGAATAAACAGCGGCTTCCCTACAAGACCAAACAAAGATGTCACAGAAGTCGCCGAATCTCCTATATAAGCGTCGCATAATGCAATTGTATTTGTCATATCCGGAGTATCATCATAAATCCCCAGATTCTTCTCTATAAAGTATTTCTTTAACGTCCCATACATAGATTTATACTGTGGACGCATCGAATCCAGCGTGGATTCCAGAAGCGGATGCGGCCTCCATAGCAGGCAGGCATCCTCCCTTCCTTCAAAACATTCAAAGACATACTTCATCTTCTTCAGGAAAGACTCGGTATCTGCAAGCATTCCGTTAATGCTGGTATTGTAGAAGTATACCTTCCTTCCCGCCATCTTTCCTCTCCATTCCGCCGGCGGTTCCGGCGGATTATTACAGATCCGTATAATCCTGTCAAATTTTGGAGAGCCAAACGCCTGCAGCTTATCCTCCGGCAGAGACGGGTCAAAGAACTTGCGGAACTTCGGCGCCTGCATAATAATATAATCTGCATGACGATACGCCGGACAGAACTTCTGCGCCTCCGACATTCCTCCAGTTGTTGAATAATAAGGTATATAAACCAATGTATCCGTATATTTCTTCAGCTCCCTTGAATAATACCGTGGATCAATGGTTGTCACATAATTATAATCATCATAAGGGTTGTGTATATATATGATATCCGGTCTGCGCTTCTCAAGACTATAATTATTATAGTGTATAACCTGGACATAGTCCGGCATCTCATCTGCTTCATAGTGATATTGTCCCAATGAGCCATCCGGATTGCGGTCATAATATGGAATAGGAACTACATATGCGTCACAGTTCTCATCCGCGTCTGCCGCCATCCATACACTTTCCAGAGAATCCCACATAGACGCCTTATAAGGAAGAAATGCAATCTCAAGCCTCTCCTTAACCGCTGACCTCACACTGTTCTCTATCTGTATTAACTGCTTATTCAATCTCTTATAAATCTTATTCGCCTTAAGCTCTTCAATCCGCCCTATCTCTTCATGAATCTGGTATACCAACTCGCAGTACTCCTCCAGCATCGGAATAACCTCGCACTCTTCTCCCTCTGCCGTCTCAATCAGACCGCCCAGTTGAATCGCTCCATCCTGACAGTCCCCCAGAACCCCCTGTGCCGTATTGCCACTGCCAGCCTCAAGCTGCTTTTTAATCTCATCATGCGCAGTATAAAGAGTCTGTATAAACTCCATAATCTGCTTCTTCTCTGCTCTTCTCATTTATAACCTCTTGCCGATACAGCTTCCTGCTTATAATTCGTAATATATCATATCTTCTATACTTAACAGCATATCTACAACAAAACTATGCTAAGTATATCGAAAACTTCTAATAAAATCAATATAGATTCCTGCACATTTCTCTTCCTAATCTTTCCTATATAGTTATATCGACAGATTTTTCCTTTTCTTTAGGATGGAAAAATATATTGATATCTTTACATACTCGATTCTTTTTATTATCGGTGGAAAAAAGCAATAAATTTCTCCCTGAATATTAAAATTGTTCGACATTTCATAGATAAATACTCATAATTAGTATAAAAAACTAAGGAGTATTCATTTATGAACAGATTAGAGACTTTAATTTCAAACTACTTGAAAAACTGTGAATCCATAAAAAAGCTGGATAAGAAAACGCTGAAAGCTTATCGTATTGATCTGGCGCAATTCCAGACATTTATGCTGGAATACCCCAATTTTGAAGATAAAACTGCTATAAACGATTATATCTCATCCCTTCATGACCAATATAAGCCAAGAACTACAAAAAGAAAAATTGCTGCTCTAAAAGCCTTTTTTCACCATTTGATTTATGAAGAAATTATTGCAACAAATCCATTTGACAAAATCAATGTAAAATTCAGAGAGCCGCAAATATTGCCCCGAACAATACCGGAAGCTACAATTGCTGATTTTATCTCCACAATGTATAAACAAAAGTCGCTTGCAGATACAACCTATCAGTACAATGCTGTTCTTCGCGATATCACTATCATTGAACTGCTCTTTTCCACAGGCGTCAGAATCTCAGAGCTGTGTGCCTTAAAAATACAGCAAGTAGATCTGGTATCCTACAAAATAATCATTTATGGAAAGGGGTCTAAAGAACGCCTGATCCAGATTGGAAACGATGACGTCAAACAGGTGGTGGCCGAATATTATGCTGCCTTTCAAACGGATATTCTTTCCACCGGATGGTTTTTTATCAATCGCCTCCATCAGCGGTATTCAGAGCAATCCGTACGGGCTATGATTGTAAAATATTTAAAACTGGCAATGATTGATATGCATATCACTCCGCATATGTTCCGCCATTCGTTCGCCACTCTGCTCCTGGAAGCTGACGTTGACATTCGATATATACAAAAAATGCTTGGCCACAGCTCAATTAAAACAACTGAAATCTATACAAGTGTATCCATGGCAAAGCAGAACAATATCCTGACAACCAAACATCCACGAAACTTTATGCATCTGAATGAATGTTAAAAACATGATTACTTTCTGGCTTCCTTGAAGAAAAAGCAGTGAACTCCTCTTTTTGATTGTGTTCACTGCTTCACTATTAGTTGTATCAGGCCACTTCGCCTATATCACTGCCGACTTCTTTTTTGCAATCATGGTTTTGACTTCTTCAACACTCTTTTCCGACACATCTGCTATCTGCTCTAAAGTATAGCCTTTTTCATACATATTAAAGATAAATTTAGCTCCTTCTTTGGCCTTTCCGATGACCTCTCCTTTAGCTTTTCCAATTGCCTCCCCTCTTTCCAATATTCCCTGACTCAGATTACACATGGCGCTCACATCCTCTCTTATTCTATCATCTACTGTATATTATACTCATTCTCCATGATACCTAACTTTTCATCAACAGATAGCTCCATTGATAATAATGTACTCAGCAAACGATGCAACTCATATTTATCATCATGCTCCGGCAGTTCATTCGATATTCCAATCAAAATGATATTTAACAGGCCAAGTCCGCCTTTCCACGAATAAGAGCCTAAAAGCTTATCATCCGTCAAATGTACATAATCCATACTGTTCTCATCCATATTCATGCACACCCAAATCGAGAATACACGCCGAATGTCATTATAATTTCTGTTGCCGTATTAGTCAGTCCTGGTTCCACCGGAACCACGCTGATAAACGGATCCCCTTCAATATATAACACAACATCCTTTGGATTCATACCTTGAAATTCATCAACAGTCTTTACCAAAATACTTAAATAAAAAACTAAATTCAAGAATTAAGAATCCCCAGTAAATCTGCGAAGTTTAATTCTATTTTATATCTTAACAACATCCTTGTTTTGCCTTATAATGGACTTACGAACACCAGATTTCCTGCTTTTCTTGCATACCCAATGGGCATCTGGAAATAGTGTGCAAGACTAAATTCCACATACCTGTTGTGTAAGACTAAATTCTGGTGCAGTGAAATCTGTCTGTGCGTATGCTATTTTTTACTTTATTACGCTTGAGCTAATGTTTACTTCATCGGGATGGATATATTCCAATCCCAATTGTTTATGTAATTCATTGTCCAGAAGCAGGAGGGACAGTTCATACGGGCTATGACCGTTAAGGCTGTCTCTTTTTTCGTTATTAATGTGGTTCATCATAGCTCTAACCTGCCCGCCGGTCAGATTCTTAAAAGAAGTCCCTTTGGGAAGAATATAGCGGATATATTCATGGTTTTTCTCTATTGCTCCCTTTTGCCAAAAACAGTATGGATCACAGTAATATACCGTTGTACTCTGTTTCCCGTCACAGAAATGTTCCAAATCTTCCCTGTCAGCAAATTCAGAACCACCATCTGTAAGAATGACCGGAAATAATCTTTTAAATGCTTTCTGCCCCAGCATTGTTTCAAGCCATACAAATACTTCCGACACACATTCCTGATCCTGGTTCTCTAGCAGGAATATCAGCATCAGGTTGCAGTTCCTAAAGACCATTGTAAGCAGTGCCCTGTTATCCCCGGACGCACCTTCCACACAGTCCATTTCGACAATGGGCGCATCCGGGTGTCTCTGGATGTACTTCTGGAAATCCTCAAAATTGTGTCCTTGGCGGTAAGTACGGTCTTTACTGCTGGCAGCTGTAGGTTTCCGCCGTTTTTTATACCGTACTGCACGTCGCAGGTCGATGTTGCGCACATCAAAAACCCCCATGTCGATATAAGTATAAAGCGTCCTGCGTGAACATCCCATCTCTTCTGCATGTGTAGCATATACATGCGCGATGGATTGGTGTTTTCCCTTTAAAAGAGGGGTAAGGAGGTCATTTAGCTTCTGTATGCTTTCCGGGGTCTGGTTGATTCCCTCCCTGGAAGAGACCAGGGTATCGCGGTAGCAGTCGTTGGCATATTTTGAGGAATAAAATTTCCTTGGCATAAGGCAGTGGGCCTTTTTGCCGCAGCCATTACAGACATAAGGTGGTTTTGTGAGTTTTTCACACTCGGCAGTCTGATAATCCGGACATACATCAATACACCGCATCCCTGTTTTCCTGCACAGCTTGCAGAGGTTTCCGCAGTTTTCATTGCATAGGCAGGATAGCTTACAGCTTTTCCGGTTCACGCAGGGCGGGTTTGTATATCTGGAATCCGGCCGTTCTTTTACCTGCGCATGGCGTCTTACTTCTTTTGAAATGGTGGAAGGGTCTTTTGAAATCATTCTGGCGATCTCTGCGAAGGATTTATTTTCAGCGAGTCCCTTTTCTATATCAATTCTCTGGCTTAATGTTAAACCTAGATTATTCACGGCACAGCCGTGAAAGTGTCTGAAAGCCACATAGTTGCTGTATTTTAACTGAATATTGCTTTTCACCTGTCAAGTGAATG
>CATJPU010000270.1 GCA_949742505.1 uncultured Lachnospiraceae bacterium
CATAGCAGCTGGAAACGTATTTTGACCAATTGCCATAACCAAGATGAGAATAGTAATAACCAACATCCCCATTCCCACAACTCGGCATAGCTTTTTTTCGTTATATTTTTTCCTCTTCTGCGGACTAGCCGTATTATAGCCAGCTATTAAATTAGCTCCATGTCCAGTCAGTAAAAGGATTGTTATCAGGACAAATACAGCAAACACTACCCATATCATCCAATCTGGTCCGTTACTTATGTCTTTTAGTTTCATCCTGTTTCCCCTTTCTCCTCAAATGGATACCTTCCTAAGTTTTAATAACATATTATAACAGATTTGCATCCTTCATACTCAACATTTCAAGCCCATCTAATGATAGCTTTCCTTACATCAGATGGGCTGAATTTTTTATTGTTCTTTTATAGTTCCTGGTTTGAAAAGATATGGCAGCTTAGTTTGTACATCACTGCGACCCACACAACAACAATCACCAGAGCCAAGCAGAGTAGCATTGGGATCATATCTTCCGTTAAGATGACTCCTATACCCTCCAACCGCTTATATATACCGTAGAAAATTGCGCTCGGGGCGATAAACGAGGCAAGCATCAACATACGCGCACGTTCTGCGCCGAACTTGAATACCAGGGGTATCGAAATACTTCCACAGATTGCCGTATACAGGAAACCAATCAGACTTAACTGCAACAAAGTCAGGATTCCCTCTGTATTCAACACAAGTTTGTGAAGCAGGACGCCGCCGCCTATCCCCAGCACAAGGCCTGCAACAGCGCCGCCAACCGCAAAAAATTAGAAGAACGATAAACTTGGAGGCTACCAGATCCTTTCTGGAGACAGGCATAATCATGGCATACCGCGACCATTTGGACATATTATCGAAGGAAAATGTTGTGATAACCATCGTTCCGCAAATAATACCACTGGCAACCACATAGCTCTCTGTGCCTGCGGAAGAAATCAGTCCGACTGCCAAAACTACCAGAACCAAAAGCATAGACTTCATGTTATGTCCGATATTATATAGGTCTTTCAAAATCAAGCTTTTCATTTTGTCATCTCTTTTCTTGCATCATTTGCCGCCTTTGCTACTGCGTGTTCTCTTCCTACCGCCTCGTTCCATTTAGCCAGTTCTCTGTCTGCACGAGATATAATCCTATCCATTTTCGCCTCGTATGCTAATTCACTCAAAGCATCAAATAATCCCATATCTTAGTCCTCCTCTTTTTGGTTATGTTCCGAGCATCACATCCTCTGAATGCGCATCGTTCAGTATTATGATATATGAGTAAAATATGCGATTCTGACAGTATTTTCTCTATACCATTTGTAATGTTTTGCATATCAATATCATAACAATTTAGGATGACACCATATGTCATTATTAAAAAATATATAAAAATTTCCAAAGAATGATCCACAATTATATACCTCTATATCTCATGTTTCGCCCAAAATTTCTCCGAGCCGAAAATATACAATAATGTTCTGGCTCTGGTAGCCGCAATATACATAAATCTCGAAAAGCTCTCTTCCCTGATATCGTCCACATCAAACAGAATCACGATCTTAGAATCCAATCCTTTAAATCCCTGAATCGTAGCATAAACCGGTATATCCTTGTCCATTTCAATACCAGCACTCAAGTCGTTGACTTCTATCTTTGCCCCCTTAAGCATGGACTTCTTATATTGCTTTGGAGCAAGAAATACAACATCCGACAGGTTCACTTTCTCTTCTTTCAAGTCATGAATAATCTTCTCCACCTTTTTTGCAAAGTCATTTATATCGGAATACTGTATCTTCTGGACTTCCTCCCCATTCTCGTGTATATATTCATATAATTGAACGCCGCTTAGTTTTGAACTGCAGTCCCCGATTTGAACCGTATTTCTGCAATTCACATATAACCTGAATCTGGCCGCAGTATATAACTGCAGTTCAGAGAATCCCTCCTGAAAACAGGGATTGTAAATATTCTGCTTCTCATCATAGAATGCAGCCCAGGCTCCATTCTTCATTCCTCCCACAAGCAGCAGGTAGTGTCAAATACTACCCTATTTTTTGTTACTAAAACCTTGATTTACGGGGGTTTGCAAATAAAAAGAGCAATGACCTTCCTTTTCCAGACGGCGCATGA
>CATJPU010000271.1 GCA_949742505.1 uncultured Lachnospiraceae bacterium
ACAGAAATTGAATAAGATGGAAAGATTGGCTGGATAAAAAATGGAAGGTTGTAAGAAAAGTTCACTTTTAACTTGTACTTTTTCTTGACATAGTACCAGGTTTCATAAACCAGCATAGAGGTCTGATGGTTAAACGAACCCATATAAAGAGGGGATAACATGGTAGTTTCAGAGGCGGCGGCAAAGGTCAGCGTTTTGTCTTGTGCCGTATCTGTGTTACCGGTATTGTTCTCAGATTCAGAGACAGCCGGAGTTGCGCCGCAGCCAGCCAGCATCAGGCAGATGCAGAGTACTGCGGAAAGGAATAAAGATATTTTTTTCTTCATGGTTCATTGTCCTTTCTTTGATGATTTATTGGTTTCAGTGCGGATTGCTTCACGCACGAATGCCCCTTTTTGCATTTCAAAAATATGGTCTGCGATTCGATAGGCAGTCTGTTTGTCATGAGTAATCATGAGATAGGCACAGCCGTACTCCGCATGATATTTTTCAAGTACTTTCAGGACGGCATCTGTTGAAATCGAATCCAGGCCACTGGTTACTTCATCCAGAATAAGATACTTTGGATGGATTGCCAATGCCCTTAAAAGAGCCAGACGCCTCTGTTCACCGCCAGAAAGCTGTCTGGTCGGAACCTGTAATAATTCCGGTCTCATGTGAGTCAGCTCCATTAGTTCGGCTATCCTTTCTTTTCTCTGGCATCTTGTTAATTCAGTCAGGTTGCAAAGTGCCTCTTCAACATTATGGTAAACTGACCTGGCCGGATTTAATGTGCCGGAAGCGTCCTGAAAAACGGCCTGGATTATCCGGCGTTTTTTTCGCCATACACTCCTGCTCCAGGATGCCATATCGTTGTTGTCCATCAGTATTTTCCCGGTTGTCGGAGTTTCCAGACCGACAAGGAGGCGGGCCAGTGTACTTTTCCCGGAACCGCTTTCACCAATAATAGCGATATTTTCCGTATTCGGCCAGTGGAAGGAAATCTCATGCAAAACCGGAAAAGGTCTCTGCTTTTCATCGTAATATATTTTGGAAACCGCATTTACTTCAAATCCTTCCAATCCCAACCGCCTCCTTCCCGCATATGAAGCGTACTGACAAATTGCTTTGTCCACGCCTGCTGTGGATGATAAAAAATGTCCTTTGTATTTTGTTGCTCGATAATTGTCTTTTTGTCTAAAATCATAGTCTCCGTACAAAGAGATGACAAGGCAGCTAAATCATGTGTTATAAATAAAATGCCTGCCGAATGAAGTTGTCCCTGCAGCAGCTTTAAAAGATGGTTTCGGTTTTCTTCATCTAAAGCGGAGGTTGGTTCATCTGCCAGGATATATTGAGGACTCATTCCGGCGAGACAGGCCATGGCAATCCGTTGGAGCATACCGCCGGAAAGCTGTCCGGGATAAGTGTTCATTATGCGGTTGCCATCTTTCAGATTCATTTTTTCCAACTGTTCCAGAGATAATATTCTCGCTTTTTCTTTTGGCAGTTTCAGGCATATATGAAAAGTTTCTATCATTTGTGTTCCAATCTGCTGATAAGGGTCAAAAGCCGTCATGGGAGACTGGGGAATAAATCCCATGACAGAGCCGCAAAAGGAACGGCGCTTTTTGCCGGATAATTTATTTAACTCCACTCCATCCAAAAAAATACTGCCTGCCGTAAGCGCACAGCTTTTGGGAAGAATTCCCATAATTGCTTTAATGATCGTTGTTTTCCCTGAACCGCTTGCCCCTGTAAGACCGAGGCATTTGCCGGGACTAAGGGAAAAGGATATATTCTGGAGCAAGGTCTGCGTGCCTGCTTTTATCGTAAGGTTTTTAATTTCAAGCATGGATATATCCTCCTTTCTCCAGTTGGCATCCTAATACATTAAAAGATAAGACGCATAAAAAGATAAAAAGCATGGGATATAACATGAGACCGGGAGACGTATGGATATAGTTTCTTGAATCAGATACCATTGCGCCCCAGTCTATGACATTATCACCAAGACTAAGCCCCACAAAGGAAAAACCGGATATGGATAAAATCATCTCGCCTCCGGACAGGCATACAAAATGCAAAGCATCTCGGATTACATTTGGAAGGATATGTACAAACAAGATGCGTGGAACAGAAGCTCCTGACGCAACGGCACAAAGCACATAAGCTTTTTGGCATTCTATTTCTGTTTTCGTTTTTATCAGTTTAACCATCCTTAACACAAGGGATATTGTCAGGGCTACAACCATTGTAGATATGCTGTTACCCCAGGCGCTGATAAAAATAATTAAATACGCAACCGGAGGGATAGCTGTTACTGCATTTAGCAGACTTTCAAAGATAACATTCCTTCCCGCTTTTCCCTGGCCTAAAAGAAGACCAAGCAGGATGCCGACGATAACTACAATAGCTGAACCGAAAAGCACAATTCCCAAGGTGGTAAATCCGCCATACAGTACCCTGGAAAATACACAGCGTCCCATTTCATCCGTCCCAAAAGGGTATTCACGGCACGGGGCAAGGAAATGAAGCGTAACATCCACGTGATCCGGGTTGTTTGGGGCAAATAAAAAGCCTGTAAAGCAAAACACGATCACCAAAACTGCAAGGATGGATGGAATATAAAAGCACAGTTTTTTCATACTGACGCCTCCTTACTTTCCTGTCCTTTTTGGAAAAATCTTTGCGGTATGTCTGCCAGAGTGTTACAAAGCACCAGAAAGAAGGCGAGGAAAAGAATCGTTGCATGTATCATAGGTGCATCACGGTACAATACGCTGTCTATAATTGTATAACCCAGACCCGGAAGTGAAAAAATACGCTCCACAATCGCAGAACCCGCTAAAGAAATACCAATCATTTGCAGGAAACTGGGAACCATACCTGCCAGGGCGTGAGGAACAGCATGATGAATCAGAATACGTGATTCCGATAACCCCCTGCAGCGGGCATACATGGCATAATCTTCATTCATTTCATGTTCAATATTTTTAGCTAGCAGCTGGGAATAAAATGCGATGCCGCTGATGGAAAGACAAATTGCGGCGGGCAAATATCTTGCTATTCCCGAATTTGAAGTTACGGACAGCCACCGGAAATTAACAGCAAATATATCTATGAATGTACTTGCAAAGAAAAAAGGCGGCAGTGAAACTCCTGCTATGCATAGGGCGGTCAGCAGAATATTGGGCCATCTGGCATGACACAGATAGCACAGGCTTCCCACTAATAAGATGCCAACGGCCTGTATGAGCGCTGCTAAAAGAACGATTGATAAGGAAATTCCCATTGCGTTTGAAACAGCCGTTAAAACGTCATGGCCGTTAAATAATGAAGTCCCAAAGTCAAGATGAAAAGCGTTACGGACCCAATTTCCGTACTGAATTAATAACGGCTGGTTTAACCCCATCTGTTCACGCAGCTGATCTACCTGCTCCTGGCCAAATACGGAAAAGGTTCTCCGTGAGTATGCCTCAGCCGGATCCACGGGCGAAATTTTCATCAGCAAAAAAGAAATAATGGTGACCAGAAACAAGGTCAGTATTAGTTCTACGATTTTGCGGAATGTAAAGGTTCTGAATATTCGCAAATGAACACCTCCTTGAAAAATCTTTTTGCTTATGGTATTCTGTATGTTGTTTGGTTAGCTTTAACTAACAATAGCTTTTTTAGTATATCGTCCGGTTTTTGGATTTGCAACCAGGGAAAGCAGATTTTGGTTTTTGCATAAAAATTTTGGATTATAGACGAAAGGAAGGATGGCTTATGAATCCCATTATTGATCAG
Organism: uncultured Lachnospiraceae bacterium; assembly: GCA_949742505.1. Classification (GTDB taxonomy): domain Bacteria; phylum Bacillota; class Clostridia; order Lachnospirales; family Lachnospiraceae; genus Claveliimonas. Next base: position 3,772 of record CATJPU010000271.1, read on the forward strand.
TTTTTTTCCACATTTTTTAACCAGATTGGTTTGATACCTGCATCCGAACACTGCGCAAAAAATGGATGCGGCTTTATGATGGTGCCTGAGTCGGAGCTTGGCGGGGGTTCTCTTTGGACATATCCGGTCAACACGTATTGTTCCATCACCATATATCATTTGAAATATTATAAGGACATCCATTATTGTTACCATCATCCCGCAATGCTGGTGGTTTCTTGCAGTTCCGCGGCCATTGCGGAAGCGGTTTCGCCTGTCTCAAACACCAATTCGGAACAGCTGCTTGGGTATTATCTGCCAGATGGGGAACATGAATATACCGTTCCGGCTGGTGCAGCCCTTGACAGTATAGGAATTTCCTTTCTGCCAGAGTTTTATGAAAAACGGCTTTTTGAGATTTATGAGAGGGATTTCTCCGATTTGCCGCAGATTGCGTCTATGTTGGACGGCAATACCGAGATTCCATCCGTATCGATGGTATTTCGCCAAATTGCCGCTTATAAACCGACAGTCGGCACATCTGAGCTTTACTATGAGGCAAAAATACTGGAACTGATTGCGGAATTGATCGAATGGCACACATTGATCGAAAAAGCTCCGGGAGTAAAAAGCATCGCAGATTCAGATATTGAGGCAATGCACCGCCTTGTACACTTTTTGCAGCAGCATTATTGTGACTGTCTGGATGTTCAAAGTCTTGCTAAAATGTGCCTGATGAGCAAATCAAAACTATCTTATCTGTTCCGGTCTGTTTATGGCAGCAGCATTATTGAATTTGTGCAGTCTCTGCGCATAGAGAGAGCAAAAGAACTTTTAGCGGATAGTACATATCGAATCGGGGAAATTTCCAGCATGGTAGGATATGGACAGCAAAGCAGTTTTACAGGCGTATTCAAAGCAAAAACCGGAGTAACACCAAATAACTATAGAAAATTACAGCAAAAGAAATAATCAAGGCATTTGAAAGCCGAAAGCCGTTGTGCATTCCCACAATGGCTTTTTTAGTCAATCCTCCAAAAAATTTAGTCTGCCGGTCAGAGTTGTTTTTCATGTATTGCGCTATCTCTGAAATACCGTTATCATTTGACTGGTGTTAGGTTAGTTGTAACAAACAGCAAATGAAATAGAACAGGAGGTTTCAGGTTATGACTGAAAAAAAGAAAAGAACAGGCATACCAAGGCTGTTGGAGTTTGCAGGAAAATACCGCTTTATGACAGTACTGGCATGTATTCTGTCCGGGTGCAGCGCTGTCCTGATGTTGTGTCCATTTGTATGTATCTGGTTTGTTATGCGGGATGTATTGAATGCGCTCCCCGATTTGCAGGCAGTAAATGCCGGGACGCTGGCAGTCTATGGGTGGTCTGCCGTTGCGTTTGCATTAACCGGGTTTGTAGTCTATGCCATTGCATTGACATTTTCCCATCTGGGGGCCTTTCATACGGCAAGAAATATGAAGTCAGAGGTTCTCCACCACTTAAGTAAAATTCCTATAGGTTATTTTTCCTCTCATTCCAGTGGTGCGATCCGCAAAATTATAGATGAAAACGCCGGACAGACAGAAGCGTTCCTGGCGCATCAGCTGCCGGATATGATCGGTTCTATGGTAACTGCCGTAACCATGCTGATTATGTTGTTTTTCTTTGAATGGCGTTTAGGGCTGCTTTGCGTACTCTTAATGATTATCGGTTTTTCCCTCCAAATGACCATGACTGGGAAAAAATCCATGGCCTATATGCGCAGCTATCAGGATGCCATGGAGGAAATGAATAAAGAAGCGGTTGAATATGTCCGGGGGATTCCGGTTGTTAAGGTATTCCAGCAGACCATTTATTCTTTCAAGAGCTTTTATGCCGCTATTACAAAATATAAAGAAAACGTCACGAATTATGCGCTCTCATGTGAAATGCCCATGGTTGCGTTCAGCGTAGTAATCAATGCTTCTTTTGCAATCCTGATTCCGGCGAGTATTTTAATTTTACCTCATGAAACCAACCGACTGTCATTTTTGCTTGACTTGATTTTTTACATCCTATTTGTTCCGGGATGCGCAGCCATGCTGAATAAAATTTTATTTTCAGGTACTTATAAAATGATCGCCACAGAGGCTGTCCGCAGAATTGATAGCCTTTTGTCGGAATCTGTACAGCCAATGCCGAAAACGCCAGATAAAATGAAGCAGTATAATATCACATTTCAAGACGTTGTGTTCACTTATCCGGATGCAAAAGTACCTGTTCTAAATCATATAACCTTAACAATCCCAGAAGGAAAAACTGTTGCGTTAGTAGGACCTTCCGGGGGTGGAAAAACAACGGCGGCTTGTTTAGTCCCCCGCTTTTGGGACGTTTTGGAGGGCAGTGTCAAAATTGGCGGAATTGACGTCCGCAACCTGGCACAAATGGATTTGATGGAACAGGTTGCCTTTGTTTTCCAGGATACGAAGCTGTTGAAAGGAAGTATTTACGATAATATCAAAGCCGCACGTTCAGGAGCTGCAAGGGAAGAGATCCTTGCGGCAGCAAAAGCGGCGCAATGCGATGATATTCTTGCGAAATTCCCCAAAGGGATTGATACGGTAATCGGCACAAAAGGGACTTATCTTTCCGGCGGGGAACAACAAAGGCTTGCCCTGGCAAGAGCAATCTTGAAAGATGCCCCTATTGTGCTTCTTGATGAAGCGACGGCTTTTGCCGACCCGGAAAATGAATATAAAATCCAAAAGGCTTTTGAGTATTTAACACGTGGGAAAACGGTTCTAATGATTGCACACCGCTTATCCACCGTTCAAAATGCGGACTGCATCTATGTATTGGAGAATGGGGAAATTGTCGAACAGGGATCACATGATGACTTGCTGGAAAAACAGGGTGTTTATTCCCAAATGTGGAAAGATTACCAGACTTCGATTGCGTGGAATGTGGGAAAGGAGGCGCATATATCATGCTGAAAGAAAAATTTGCATTAACTGACCAGGGTGCAAAAGATTTAAAAAAGGGGATTGTTTCTTCCGTATTTGCCGTTTTAAGCCTCATGTTTCCGATAGGGGTACTTGTCATGTTTTTGATGGCACAGATTTCGGCATTTCTGGGAATAGGGGATGAATCTCTGACCCTTGGGCGGTATCTGCCGTTATGTGTGGCATTATTGTTGTTTATTTTTATTACTCATTATATCCAATATCGCTGTACCTATATTGCTGCCTATGAGGAAAGCGCAAAAAGGAGGATTGGTTTGGCCGAAAAAATCAGAATTTTGCCGCTGTCCTTTTTCGGCCAGCGTGACTTGTCAGATCTGACTACCACTATGATGACAGATTGCAGCGATTTGGAACGCATTTTTTCTTACACGCTGCCGCAGCTCTTTGGAACCGCTATTGTCAGCGCTTTTATCTGCATTGTATTGTTTTTTACGGAATGGCATATGGCGTTTGCTGTATCATGGGTGCTCCCTGTGGCTCTGCTTGTGGTAGTAGCCAGTAAAAAACTGCAGGATCATTTTGACCGGCAGAAGATAGCATCCAAACTGGCCTCTGCGGATGGCGTACAGGAATATTTAGAAAGCATCCGTGATTTAAAGGCAAATAATCAGACGGAACCTTATCTGAAAGAACTGGATTGTAAACTGGACCGGGTAATTCATGCTTCCATCCGGTATGAACTTGTTAGCGGGCTTTTACTCACCTGTGCGCAAATGATTTTGAGGTTAGGTTTTGCCACAACGATTCTGACAGGGGCGGTCTTATTGGGACAGGGAGAAATTGATCTCTTTTTGTATTTGATGTTTCTGATTACGGCATCCCGCATTTATGATCCGCTAAGCGGCGTTATGATGCAGTTGGGAGAGATATTCAATGCACAGCTCCAGATTGAAAGAATGAAAGAGATTGAACGTGAACCCATTCAGCAAGGTAAGGCAGAGTGCAATAACCATGGCGTTGATATTTGCTTTAACCATGTGGCTTTCCGTTATCAGCATGGGGAAAATGTCCTTTCGGATGTTTCGTTTACCGCAAAGCAGGGGGAAGTGACTGCTTTAGTGGGACCATCTGGCGGTGGAAAGAGTACGACTGCTAAACTGGCTGCCCGCTTTTGGGATATTCAAAAAGGTTCCATTACCATGGGAGGTGCTGATATTTCTAAAGTTGATCCGGAAACCTTGCTGGAAAACTATTCGATTGTATTTCAGGATGTGGTGCTTTTTAATGACACGATTATGGAGAATATCCGTTTGGGGCGTAAGGGGGCCAGCGACAAGGAAGTGATTGCGGCAGCAAAAGCGGCGCAATGTGACAGCTTCGTTATGCATTTGCCTGACGGATATCATACATTGGTCGGTGAGAATGGCTCAACGCTTTCCGGTGGCGAACGTCAGCGAATATCCATCGCACGGGCATTATTAAAAGATGCACCTATTGTACTTTTGGATGAAGCAACTGCTTCTTTGGATGTTGAAAACGAAACAAGTTTACAAACAGCTTTATCACATCTTTTAAAAGGAAAAACGGTGCTGATTATTGCCCATCGTATGCGTACTGTTATGGGAGCGGATAAAGTGGTGGTATTAGCTGACGGCCATGTCGCAGAGGAAGGGACACCAAACGAACTGATGAATAAAAAAGGAATGTATTACAATATGGTGAAACTTCAGCAGAAAGCTTCTGGCTGGACGATTGGAAAACAATAGGAGGATCGTAGTATGAAGATTCATGCGTCAGGTGAGGATTATTTGGAAGCAGTCCTTGTTTTACAAAAGAAAATAGGCATGGTGCGTTCCGTTGATCTTGCCCGGCACATGGGGGTCAGCAAGCCAAGCATCAGCCATGCAGTTGGTGTTTTGAAAGAGGCCACTTGGGAAGTGGTGCATTGCGCCCTGTGGACAGCAAATGATTTCCGTGGATTTTCAATCTGCTCCAATCATCACAGGGAAAATTACACTTCCCCTGCGCTGGCTCCGCCAGCTACCTCTTTATAGACTTGTCATAAGCTAATATTCGTGCTATAATGAGTAACACAAAGATTTGTAGAGGGAAAGATATAAATTCGTTAAAATACATACGAAAATTCAAACCATATTGTATGGGATTTGGAGGTGATACAATATAGATATGGCTTCAATAAAAAAGATAGAAAGAACGACATCAGAATCCAAAAAAATCAGTTCCACTGTTGGCTTAGACCTTTTTATAAAAATAGAGAATGAAGCCAAAAA
>CATJPU010000272.1 GCA_949742505.1 uncultured Lachnospiraceae bacterium
GGGGTGAGGGCGTATGTTCAGACAGTTATTAATAAAAGAATGCCGTCAAACAGTAAAAAGTCTGATCTACTGGCTGGTTGTTCTGGTACTGGTCCTTGACTTTTCCAGCCAGCTCGGCGGACTGGAAATTATGTCTGAGCCAAAAAAAGGACAGGAAGGGTACGGATTCCATTACAGTAAGGACAAAGACGTGATTATGGAAACAACGCTGGGAGTTCTTTTGGAGGAATATTCCAGAGAGAGTTATGCTACTTATCCAATCGGATTTTATAAAAGCGTGACGCTGAGCGATGCGGAAACCCACAGGATTGAGGAAATTATAAAAGAAACTACCGGACTTGCGGGAAAAGAAGAAGTTGAAAAGGCAATAGAAGACTGGTACGCCGGGCAGAAACAGGATTCCGGGCAGATGATTATGGTAAGGGGTATGGCGTATAAACCGGCAGACGGACTGAGCTATAAGAGATTTGTTGAACTGATGGAGGAAGCTGACGATATTCTCGGAGGAGGCTCCAATTATGGAGCGGGATATCGGGAGAAAAATGCTGATCTACCGATGACTTATGAAGAAGCTCTGGAGGAATACCAGACTCTCATCAAAAAGGATAAACTCAGCGGAGGCTATGCAAGATTATTTTCAGACTATATGGTCATCTTTCTTGGGATTGTTCCGGTATTCTTAGCGGTAACCAGAATTTTAAGGGACAGAAGATCGCAGATGCAGGAATTGATTTATACAAGAAAAGGCTCTTCCCTTGTGATAGTGGGAAGCCGGTTTCTTGCCATGCTGGTGATGCTGATTCTTCCGGTACTGGCGATTTCTGTAATTCCCTTAGCACAGTGCATAAGCTATGGAAATACGGCCGGAGTGCCGGTGGATGTTTTTGCCTTTGTAAAATATACCTTTGGGTGGCTTGTGCCTACCATTATGGCGGCGCTGGCTGTGGGAATGTTCCTGACGGAGCTTACGGATACGGCGATTGCGGTTCTGGTGCAGGGCGCCTGGTGGTTCGTCAGCGCATTTTCAAGTCTTGGGGATCTCAGAGGCGGAATGTATGGGTGGAATCTGATGCCCAGACACAATACGGAGCTGAATTGGAGCGGTTATCACGACGGGTTCGCACAGCTTGCGGCGAATCGCTTGTTCTACGCGGTGTTTGCGCTTGTCCTGCTTGCATTTACAGTCGTTATTTATTCACAAAAAAGAAAAGGGAGGATGCAGATTCGTGGAAAGATACTGGCAAATCGAAAAAGTAAACTTGAAATATAATGCAGCGCTTCACATTTTCGTGTGTATTCTGATTCTCGGACTGGCTCCGCTTCTTATGGGCGTATCCAATCTGGAGAAGCAGGACAGCGCTAAAGTCCTGGAAATGTACACCGCGCTGATTGGAATCATTATGCTTACGCCTGTATTCCTGCCGGAGCAGGCAAAAGAAATCCGGGATTTGACGGCTTCTAAATACATGAAGAGCGCGCAGGTGTATTTCATCCGGTTCGCGGGAAACAGTGTGATTCTTGCAGTATTCTTAATCCTGTTTATCACTGTGATGAAGCACAATCGCTGTGAATTTCCGGCGATACCGTATTTCTTCGGGACTTATGCGGAGATGCTATTTATGGGAGGACTGGGAATGTTCTTCTACGGGCTGTGCGATAATCTGATTATCGGGTATATGATACCCGTTATGTATTATATTGCGGCCATAGGAAGCGGCAGCAAGTTCTTAAAAATTTTCTACCCATTTTCCATGGTTCGGGGAAGTTATACGGAAAAATGGGTGTTGGCCGCGGCGGGGGCGCTGCTTGCTGCAGCCGGAACTTTGCTCCGGTGCAGAAGAAAATAGAAAATCCTTATAAAATCCTTAGATTTGTTCCATATAATCATTCTTGTAATGACACACAGGACATTGTACAGTCTGTTAGAAGGTGATTCAGGGGCCGGGCAGACAGGTATGCCCGGCCGTTTCAGGAGGAAAATTATGGAGCAAATTATTTTAGAAACAAGAGCATTATGTAAGAATTTCAGGAACCAGAAGGCGGTAAATCAGGTATCCCTTCAGGTTCCTGAAGCTTGTGTTTACGGACTTCTGGGGTCGAACGGGGCCGGTAAATCCACGCTTCTTAAGATGGTTACAGGTATGCTGCGTCCGTCGTCCGGGGAGATTTTACTGGAAGACAAACCATGGACCAGGGAAGCATTAAGAAAGATTGGGGCTTTGATTGAGGCGCCGGCTATCTACCATAACTTATCAGCCAGAGAAAATCTGCAGGTCAGGACCACCCTGCTTGGTCTGCCGGAGAGCTGTATTGACGAAGCGTTGGAGAAGGTCAGACTTACCGGCACAGGAAAGAAGCAGGCCGGTAAATTTTCCCTCGGTATGAGGCAGCGGCTGGGAATTGCCGCGGCGCTTTTAGGGAACCCGAAACTTCTGATTCTTGATGAGCCGACCAATGGATTAGACCCCTTTGGCATTCAGGAGTTAAGGGAAATGATACGCAGGCTTCCAGAGGAAGGAATCACTGTTATTTTGTCCAGTCATATTTTAAGCGAGGTGGAACAGACGGCGGATTATATAGGAATCCTGGTAAACGGCCGTCTTGGCTGGCAGGGAAGTCTTCCTGCGAAGGGACGGTTGGAGGAGAAGTTTATGGAAGTAGCGAAAGAGTGCAGGGAGGTGGAGAATTATGCCAAATAACAATTTCTGTCTGGCAGCAGAGAAACTAAAATTCCGTCATACGATCACCGAAAGATTGTGCTGGTGTGTGCCGCTTCTTCTAACGGCGGGGGCCGCGTGTCTGGCAGGAGATTATGTACAGATTGACAGCTTTAACTGGTGGTATGCAGGGATTCTTCCTGGCTTTCTGACGCTTCTTGGCTGTCAGGTCATAGGGAAGGAAGAACAGGTGGGAAATCAGCTTGTGCTTACACTTCCCGTCGACCCTGTCCGGGTCTGGGACGCTAAGGTGATTTACTGCGCCAGAATGCTTGCGGTCTCGAATCTGGCCTTGGGGATTCTGGTCTTTACAGTGGAAGCTCTTGCGGAATTATTATTTGGTGCGGCGCAGATTTATGAGATTAGGCCTTCGCAGATTTTTGCAGCCTGTATCCTGCTTAGTGTCTGCTGTCTGTGGCAGATTCCAGTCTGTATGTGGATGAAATTACGGCTGGGGATGCTGGCGGCATTTCTTTTAAACCTTGTGTTTGGTATCATCGGGACGGTATATTTTTCTCTGACGGACTGGTGGCTGCTGTACCCTCATGCAGTTCCGGCTAGGCTGATGTGCGCGGTGATTCGGGTGCTGCCCAATGGACTTGTAGCCAGAGAAGGAAGTCTTACCTTTTCGCCGGAACTGCTGGAAATGAAAGCGGTCATTCCGGGCGCAGCTGTTTGTACAGTGGTCTTCCTGACAGTCTGGGTTTTGACCAGAAGATGGTATGGAAGAGCTGCTAGTACTGCGCTGCATTAATATTGAAGTAATAGAAATCAGATTAGAAAGGAGAAGAAAAAGTGATGCGAAGACTTGGATGTGAATATTTGAAAATGCGGCATACGCCGCTTCTGCTTCTTCATTTGTGGATTCCGGCGCTTGCCGGAAGTGTATTTCTTATGTATTTCCGGTATGCGCGCTGGGATTCGGAACAGGAAGTTTGTGCATACGTGGAAGTGGTTGGGATAGTATTTCCCTTTCTTTCTGCATTGATTTGTTGTCTTTCAGCAGAATTGGAAGAAGCAGGGCGGTATCAGCCGCTTTTTCTGGGAACTGGAGGCAAATGGAGGGGCCTCGCGGGAAAATGGATAGCCCTTCTTCTGCTGGCTCTTGGTGCAGCCGCTTTGGCTGTTGCCGGCTTTGGCCTGCTCTATGGTCCGGTGACAGGAGATAAGCCATTTGGAATCAGCACATATTTTCTTCTGCTTCTGACTTTGTGGGGAGGTCAGATACCGGTTTATTTACTGCATCTTCTTCTGGCTTTCTGGTTTGGGAGAAGTATTTGTATCCTGACAGGAGTGGGAGAAGCGGTGCTTGCGGCATTATTTCTGACTGGATTAGGAGACGGCAGATGGATGTTTTTTCCTTGTGTCTTTAGTGGAAGATGGAGCGCATGTCTGTTATCATATAAGAAAACCGGTGCATTTGTAATGGGAGAATGGATAGTAAGTATTGGAATTGCGCTGCTTATCATCGGGGCGGGGTTTGCATGGTTTTACTACTATGAGGGAAGGAGATGCGGGGACTGATGGCAGTAAAAATTCTTGTAGTGGATGATGAAGAAAATATTCTGACATTAATCAGACATGCGCTGGAAAAGGATGGTTATCTGATTTGTACGGAGTCGGACCCGGTGCAGGCGGCGCAGATGAATCTGGTCAGATATGACCTGATTCTTCTGGATGTTATGATGCCGGGAATGGATGGATTTACCTTCTGTGAGAAAATTCGTGAACGGGTGGACTGCCCGATTCTCTTTTTGACGGCGAAGACTGCAGAAAAGGATATAATACTGGGACTTGGCCTGGGCGGGGACGACTATATTACGAAGCCCTTCGGAATTGAGGAACTTAGGGCCAGAGTACAGGCGCATTTGAGAAGGGACCGACGGGAGAAAAAGTATATCATGTCTATTGACGGCGCAGAGTTCCGGCTGCAGGCAAAACAGGTATTTTATAAAGGGAAGGAGCTGGCGCTTACAAAGGGAGAGTATGCCATATGCGAATGTCTGGCTTTGCATCGGGGGCAGACATTTTCCAGAGAACAGATTTATGAGCAGGTCTACGGGTATGACAGGGACAGTGATAACTCTGCGATTACAGAGCATATCAAGAATATACGGGCAAAATGCAGCAAAGCAGGTTTTGCTCCTATTGAGACGGTATGGGGGATTGGCTACCGATGGAGATAAGAGAAATAATAAGGAAAATAACAGAGCGGAAAAAGAACAGGAAAAAGGGGTTGCATGTTATATTTGTCCGGTATCTGACAGGATTTTGTCTGGCTGCCGGCCTTCTGGTGATTCTGGTATTTGCTGCATTTTCTATCTGTGCAGCAACTGGCAGGGTGCGCTTGGCAAACTGGATGCAGACACAGATTGAACAGGTGTCGGAGGAGATTGTTCATACAGATGAAAGTCCGGTTAAGCTGCTGCCGGAGGAATGCCGTTATGGAGTGTATTCAGGAGACGGCAAATATTTATATGGAAATTTTGCAGAAGAGGATGTAAGAAGAGCTTTTTTATTCATGAAAGAGGGACAATATCAGGCGGACAGTACCACTTATTACCGCTATCTTAAGAGGGATAACGGGGAGGTATGCATTGTCCGCTACCATGTATTTGCCACATTTTCCAATCCTGTGCTGCAAAATCTATTTCCCAATGCTGAAAATTTATTTATATTGGTGTTTCTATTCTTGTTTTTCGTACAGACGATTTGGATTGCAAAACAGTTTGGCCATGGAATGAAAAAGCATCTGGCAGTATTGAACCAGGTGACAGAGCAGATAAGAATGAAAAATCTTGATTTCGACAGAGAAGTCTCCGATATTCAGGAGATTGATGAAATTCTGGAATCCCTGTTTCAGATGAAAGAGAGATTGAAAGAGGCGTTTGAGGAACAGTGGAGGATGGAGCGGTATAAGAATGAGCAGGTTGCGGCTCTGGCCCATGATATTAAGACGCCACTTACAGTCATACAGGGGAATGCGGAACTTGCCTCGGAGGAGTCTGAAGGAATAATCAGAGAATATAACCAGTATATTTTAGAAAGTGTGACAGAGATTCGGGAGTATCTGAATATATTGCAGGATACTCTGCATTTTAATGGAAATAATGGGAATAATTGCGAAAATGGAAATAGAATGCAGGAAATCTGTCTAAATGAATTTGCCGACCGGATTATAAAGCAGGCAGAGATGCTTGCTTTGGGGAAAGAGATTCAGGTTACAGAGGAATATCAGATTAATACAGAGACAGCGGTATTTGATGAGGGAAAGCTATACCGGGCAGTAATCAATGTGGTTTCTAACAGCGTGGAATACTGTCCGGGAAACGGCAGGATTCATATAGCGTTTTTCGGATTGGAGGAAGAGAAGAAGGTAGAAACCGGAGAAGAAATTTCTATCCAGCCAGAAGGAAGCAAAAGAAGATGCGGAAAACTTCGGATTTGTATCAGCGACAGCGGACCGGGCTTTAGCAAAGAAACACTCGTTCACGGGACGGAGCAGTTTTACAGGGGAGATAAAAGCCGTTCCGGGAAGGGACATTATGGAATGGGGCTTTATATTGCAAGGAAATTTGCGGAGAGCCAGGGCGGAAGTCTGGCGCTGGGGGAGTCCGAAGAGCTGGGCGGAGCAGAGGTGATTATTGAGGGAGAAGTTTTTTCTAAATCCTTGTCTTGCTTTGCTTGATGCCGGGAAAGTAACGGAATTGCAAAAAGCATTGACAAATGAGACATATCGCATGGAGTTGTTGGAAAAGTATCAGTTGATTTCTGCAAATTAGATAAGAGTTTGTTCGGTTTCTTTTGGAAATGGAAGAAATAAGTGTATAATCTAGTTGAAATGCATATATTATTCATTGTCCGGAAAACCATTTTCATAGACAGCACAAAGATCGAAGCATGCGCCAACAAGTATACCTTTCCAAATTGGTCAGAAAAGAACGTTTTAAATATTTTTTGGCGAATGACGCCAGAGTTTCAGAAAAAATTTCATATTTTTTAAACTAATTGCAAATTACTATCTCTATGCTTAATGGTCATATAGTAACACATTTATTACAATGACTGTAAGAGCACTGGAGGTAAAGCAATGGATTACAAAAAGCTGGGAAAACGAATTAGACAGGCAAGAAAGGCAATGCATTATTCGCAGGAACAGCTTGCCGGTGAGATTGAATATTCAGTTCCTCATATCAGTCATGTAGAAAATGCCAAAACTACTCTCAGCATAGACTTTTTAGTAAAAGCTTCCAATGCCCTGCATGTGTCCGCTGACAAACTTTTGTGTGATAGTCTGGACTATACCTCGGAGATTTTTCAGGGAGAGATTATGGAAGCCCTGAAAGACTGCAGTGCAGAAGAGCTAAAAATCATCAGTCGGGCGGTAATGGATCTTAAGAAAAATTTGAGAGAGAATATGGAAGGTCCGTATGAAAACAGAAGAGAAAAAAAGAGGAACCATCGGGAGAAACATTAAATTACTCAGGGAAGAAAGAAATTTGTCACAGACTCAGCTGGCGAAGAAATTGTGGATAGACAGGACGTCCCTTGCTGGTTATGAGATAGGAAAGAGAATCCCGGATATATTTATGCTGTGTAAGATAGCAGACATCTTTGATGTATCGTTGGATGTTCTGGCAGGACGGGAGAGAACCCGAAAGGGAATTACAATTGAATAGCAGGAAAAACAGGCGGATTTTCGCCTGTTTTTTTTAGAATTAATTAGCACTCAACTATTGACTTGGCTAATAATTGGTGTTATACTCCGACTAGAACAAGAAAACAGGGACATACAGAAAATCTGCCGTCGGCAGATTTTCGAATACGATGTATAAAATTCAGCCTGACTTTGCAGGCTGGATAATAGCAGAAGGAGGCAATGGTATGAATATTAATAAATTTACGCAGAAGTCGATTCAGGCGGTTCAAGATTGTGAGAAGATTGCCATAGAGTATGGCAATCAGGAGATTGAGCAGGAGCATCTGTTTTATGCGCTGCTTACTCAGGAGGACGGTCTGATTCCAAAGATGATGGAGAAGATGGGACTGGATGTGAATCTGGTTGCGAACAGGGTAGAACAGGCTGTCGGGAAACGAACTAAGGTACAGGGCGGCAAGCAGTATGTGGGTCAGGATTTGAACAATGTTCTGATTCATGCAGAGGATGAGGTGAAGCAGATGGGAGACGAGTATGTGTCTGTAGAGCATCTGTTTCTGGCGCTGCTAAAATATCCCAGTAAGATCATGAAAGAAATGCTTCGTGAGATGGGGATTAGCAGGGAGGGATTTTTGCAGGCGCTTTCCACAGTGCGGGGGAATCAGCGGGTCACCAGCGATAACCCGGAAGCTACCTATGATACGCTGAATAAGTATGGAACCGATCTGGTGGAACGTGCCAGAGAACAGAAGATGGACCCGGTTATCGGACGGGATATGGAGATTCGCAATGTGATTCGGATTCTCTCCCGTAAAACGAAGAATAATCCGGTTTTGATTGGAGAGCCGGGCGTTGGTAAGACCGCGGTGGCGGAAGGGTTAGCCCAGAGAATTGTGAAGGGCGATGTGCCGGAAGGGCTGAAAGATAAGACGATTTTTTCTCTGGATATGGGCGCGCTGGTGGCAGGAGCCAAATACCGGGGAGAATTTGAAGAGCGTCTGAAGGCTGTTCTGGAAGAAGTGAAGAACAGCGACGGGCAGATTATTCTCTTTATTGATGAGCTGCATACCATTGTGGGGGCAGGCAAGACAGACGGAGCCATGGATGCGGGCAATATGCTGAAGCCTATGCTTGCGAGGGGAGAACTTCACTGTATCGGAGCTACGACCTTAGATGAGTACCGTCAGTATATTGAGAAGGACGCCGCACTAGAGCGGCGGTTCCAGCCGGTACTGGTTGATGAGCCTACGGTAGAAGATGCAATTTCGATTCTGAGAGGCTTAAAGGAGCGCTACGAGGTATTTCATGGCGTGAAGATTACAGACGGCGCGCTGGTGGCGGCGGCTACATTGTCGAACCGTTATATTTCCGACCGTTTTTTGCCGGATAAGGCAATTGATTTGGTGGACGAGGCTTGTGCGCTCATTAAGACAGAGCTGGATTCCATGCCTACGGAACTGGATGAGCTGAGACGGCGGATTATGCAGATGGAAATCGAGGAGGCGGCGCTTAAAAAAGAAGAAGACCGGCTAAGCCGGGAGCGTCTGGAGCATTTGCAGCAGGAGCTTGCGGAACTCCGGGAAGAGTTTGCGGGCGCCAAGGCTCAGTGGGACAATGAGAAGAATAGCATTGAGCGTGTGCGAAGCGTCAGAGAAGAGATTGAGAATATCGGGAAGGAGATTCAGAAGGCGCAGCAGGCCTATGACTTAAACCGGGCGGCGGAGCTGCAGTACGGCAGGCTTCCGGAGCTTAAGAAACAGCTTGCCGAATTGGAGGCCCGGACGAAGGATGAAGACCGCTCCCTGGTACACGAGAGCGTTACGGATGAAGAGATTGCTAAGATTGTATCCCGATGGACGGGAATTCCGGTTGCGAAGCTGAATGAGAGCGAGCGAAGCAAGACGCTTCATCTGGGAGATGAACTTCACCGGCGGGTGATTGGGCAGGATGAAGGGGTGGAGCTTGTGACCGAGGCGATTATCCGTTCCAAGGCAGGAATCAAAGACCCTACGAAGCCGATTGGTTCTTTCCTGTTCCTGGGGCCTACCGGCGTGGGAAAGACAGAACTTGCCAAGGCTCTGGCGGAGAGTTTGTTTGACGACGAGAGCAATATGGTCCGGATTGATATGAGTGAATATATGGAGAAATATTCCGTATCCCGCTTGATTGGAGCGCCTCCGGGATATGTAGGTTACGACGAGGGCGGACAGCTTACCGAGGCGGTAAGAAGAAAGCCTTATTCGGTAGTACTGTTTGACGAGGTGGAGAAGGCGCATCCGGACGTATTTAACGTGTTGCTGCAGGTGCTGGATGACGGACGTATTACCGATTCCCAGGGACGAACCGTTGACTTTAAGAATACCATTCTAATTATGACCTCTAATATCGGTTCCACATATCTGCTGGAGGGAATTGACGAGAATGGAGCAATCAGCTCTGAGAGTCAGGGAATGGTGATGAATGACTTGCGGGCGCATTTCCGGCCGGAATTTTTAAATCGGCTGGATGAGACGATTTTGTTCAGGCCATTGACGAAAGACAATATTTATGACATCATAGATTTATTATTGAAGGATGTCAACAAGCGTCTTACGGACAGGGAAATTCAGATTCGGCTTACGGAAGCGGCAAAGAATAATATTGTGGAAGGCGGATATGACCCCATGTACGGGGCAAGGCCGCTGAAGCGTTATCTGCAGAAGCATGTGGAGACGCTTGCGGCGAAGCTGATGCTGGAAGGAGAAATCAGTCCCGGACAGACGATTGAGATTGCTGAGGTGAATGGGAAGTTAACGGCAGGGAGCAGATAATGTCCATGATATTTCATATAGACGTTAATTCAGCGTATTTAAGCTGGACGGCGGTAGAAGAACTGAAGAACGGCGGGGAGAGGGATCTGCGGGAGATTCCGGCGATTATCGGCGGAGATCAGCAGTCCCGCCATGGCATCGTGCTTGCCAAGTCTATTCCTGCAAAAAAATATGGCATTCGCACCGGGGAACCGGTTGTGAATGCCTTTCGCAAATGTCCGAATCTAACGATGGAGTCTCCGGACCATAAGTTGTACCGGGAATACAGCCGGAGACTGATGGAATTTCTGCACACTTACACTTCAGATATTGAGCAGGTAAGCGTAGACGAATGTTATATGGACTTTTCCGGAATTGCATATCGCTATTCTTCTCCAGTAGAAGGCGCGCTGGAAATTAAGAACCGAATCTATGAGAAATTTGGATTTACAGTAAATATAGGCGTCTCTGTGAATAAACTTCTGGCTAAGATGGCGTCGGATTTTGAGAAACCAAATAAAGTTCATACGCTATTTCTGGAAGAAATACAGGAAAAGATGTGGAAGCTGCCGGTATCGGAGCTGTATATGGCGGGTCGTTCCAGTGTAGAGACACTGAAGAAACTAGAAATTGATACAATCGGAGAATTGGCGCAGACGGACCCGGCGCTGTTAGAGCTACACCTGAAAAGTCATGGCCGCATGCTGTGGGAATTTGCCAACGGAAAAGGAGATTCCGGTGTAACAGCAGAAAAGACGGAGGCCAAAGGGATTGGCAATTCAACAACTTTATCGAAGGATGCCACGACAGAAGAGGAAGCAAAGGAAATTCTACTAAGGCTGGCGGAAAGCGTGGGCGGCAGGCTTAGGAAGGCCAAACAAAAGGCGAAGATGTTAAGCGTAGAGATTAAGTATTATAATTTTGAGGTGAATTCCCATCAGAGGCAGATGAAAAGGCCAATAAACGGAGATATGGACATCTATAGAGAGGCGGTATCCTTGTTCGCGGAACGGTGGGATGGGAGGCCGGTGAGACTTCTTGGAATTCGAAGCTCGAAGCTTGTGGGGGAGGATGAGCCGGAGCAGCTTAGTATATTTGACATTCCGGTTGTGCAGGCGAGGGCAGCGGAAAAGGCAGACATAGGAAAGGAAGCAGAAGAGACATCTTGTGCGGTGAAAGCTGAAAAACAGAAGAAACTAGATTTGGCGCTGGATGAGATACGTAAAAAGTACGGAGAAGATGCGGTAAAACGAGGGAGATTTTTATAGAGAATCCAGTAGAGAACCGTTAATCGTGCAATCTTTTGTACTCAAAATAGATTGTTTAATCTATGCCTGGTATGAGACAATCATAATGTAACTGATGCAAGGAAAAGTTCATTATTTGGAGGTGTGATAAGCCATGAGTAATCTCAATCAGCGCTGTGAGCAAATTCTGAGTATTCTGACCCACGAAAGCGGATATGTGCCTTTGAGCAGATTGCTGGATAAAACAGGAGTGTCCAGAAGAAGTCTCTATTATGACATATGTAAAATTAATGAGTGGCTTAGCGAGCATAATATAGAAGAACTGGAACCGGAGCGCGGAAAAGGGATTCTCATTACCGCTGAAAATAAGGAAAAGATTCTGGCTGAACTGGATGAAAAGGAGTATGAGGATTATTATCAGTTTCTCCCTGCCGAGCGTGTA
>CATJPU010000273.1 GCA_949742505.1 uncultured Lachnospiraceae bacterium
CAGAAAGCAGCATATTCAGGCTTTTTGGAAACAAACCAATGGCATCATACACCAATTTTTCTTTTCTTTCAAGCTTTTTCTCATTTTTCCCATGATTCCAGCTATTTTCAGCCGCCGGAAGAGAAAACCCCAATCCTATCTCCTCAATCAGTGCTTCCGGTGATATCAGAATCCCCGCCCCCTGCCGGATTAATTCATGACATCCCCTGCTCAAATTGCTGGTAACCGGCCCTGGAAGCGCATAGATATCCTTTCCCTGTTCCAGAGCCATATCTGCCGTAATCAGCGAACCGCTTCTTTCCCCAGCTTCAATTACCAGCACAATATCGGACAGTCCGCTGATAATACGGTTTCTCGCCGGAAAATATTCCCTTAAGGGCGGCGTCCCCACCGGTTGTTCTGACAGAATCCCGCCGTGAAGCGGAAGGTCCATGTAAAGTCCCCTGTTTTCTTTGGGATAGCACACGTCAATCCCACACCCAAGCACACCAAAGGAACTGCCCCCCGACTGAATTGCCGCCCTCTGTGCCGCTCCGTCAATACCGCTCGCCATACCGCTGATAATCTGCACTCCGAACCCTGCAAGCGCCTCTGCAAAGGACACCGCCATTTTCTCACCGTAAGGAGTACATTTTCTTGCCCCCACAATCGCCGCAGCAGGCATATCCTCACTGGGAAGCTCCCCTTTAACATAGAGGGCATAGGGCATTCCGGGAAGCTCTTTCAATCTTGCCGGATACTCCTCCATATAATAAGAAACAAACCGGATACCCTTGCCAAGCGCATCTTCGTACTGCCTGCCTATATCCTGATTTCTCGCTGACTGACGGATAATACGGATATCCGCTTCCGTCAATCCCTGTATTGGATAAATATTCTTTTCTTCCATATTATATAGCTTTTTGTAAATATCTTTCCCACTTCCGTAAATTTCTCTTAAAAGTCTTTTCTTTTTATCGGAAATCGAACGGATTCCCGCAAACCACCACTCATATCTTAACATTTCTATAAATCAGCGCCTCCTGCAAATGTTCTATATGTATTCTCTCTTCTCCCTCCAAATCAGCGATTGTCCTTGCGACCTTCAGCGCCTTATGGTAGGTCCTCGCGGTCAGCGACAGCGTCTCAAAGGCCTGACTCATCATTCGTTCCTCCTGCCTGCCAAGTTTACAGTACTCGGCAATCTGCGCCCCTGTTAATTCCGAATTAAATGCAATATGTTTTCCCCGATATCTTTTAATCTGCCGTTCTCTCGCCCGCTCTATGCGCATGCGGATGGTCTCTGAATCTTCTTCCTCCGAAAAACCGCTTAAATCCTCATACTGTACTCCCGGAACCTCCACACTGATATCCATCCTTCCTAAAAAAGGCTGGCTGATTCTTCCCTGATACTGTTGAATCTGGAAGGCCGTACACTGACATCGGTTATAATCGGGAAAATAGCCGCAGGGACAGGGATTCATAGCCGCAACCAACATCACATCCGCCGGATATTCATAGATTCCCTGACTTCTTGCAATCCGAACCATCCTTTCCTCCAAGGGCTGTCTCAGCACTTCCACCACAGCTCTCTGAAACTCTGCCAGCTCATCCAGAAAAAGCACCCCTCCGCTTGCAAGAGATATCTCCCCCGGCTTCGGCCATGCTCCGCCTCCCAGAAGAGCCGCTTTTGTAACTGTCTGATGCACTTCGCGAAAGGGCCTTTCTGTAATCAGAGGATGTTTTTCACTAAGCATTCCGGCTACGCTATACACCTTCGTAATCTGGAAGCTTTCCTCTCTGGTCAGAGAAGGAAGAATTGTAGGAATTCTTCTGGCAATCATGGATTTGCCGCCTCCAGGCGGTCCCGTCATCAATAAATTATGATGTCCCGCTACAGCGACTTCTGCCGCCCGTTTTACTGCCTTCTGACCCTTAATATCCGCAAAATCCTCCCGCTTTCTTCCCTTCATATCGGAAATCTCTCTACTCCATTCCTGTATGCTCCCAACCTTTCCGTCACATTCCTTTATCTTCCTGCAGAGCATCTCCAGACTGTCAACCCCCAGAATCTGCAGACCTTCTACAAGCCTTGCTTCGGCCTCATTAGCCGCCGGAACAATCAGACAGGAGACTCCCTCCCTCCTTGCCCGGTCTGCAATGGGAAGAATCCCATGAACTCCCCGCACACTCCCGTCCAGTCCCAGCTCCCCTACCGTCAAAACTCTTTTTAAGGGTTCTCTTGCCACTTCTCCCATGGCCGTAAGAATGGCCAAAGCAATCGGAAGGTCATAGGACGTGCCGCGTTTTCTTACATTCCCTGGAGACAGATTAACTACAATTTTTTTCGCCGGCATCAGAAAGCCGGAATTATGTATTGCCGTTCTCACACGTTCCCCGGCTTCCCTGACCTCTGCTGAAAGATAACCTACCATATGAAACATCGGCAATCCATTGCTTACGTCTGCCTCCACCTCTACCGGAATCACCTCCATCCCCTGCAGGGTTGCCGACATGATTCTGCTAAAACTCATTGCATCACTCCTTCTCTTCCTGTTTTTCTCTACGGTCAAAAACCCCGTAGCAAGCTGACAGGGCATCAAACTTGCAGCACAGAAAGCTGCAGGGTATTTGACCCTCGCAGCAGTCACCGAATAACATGCCAGGCATGTCCGCCTGGCTCGTTGCCCGCGGGAATAAAACGAAAAAAACCACGTCATTACATTCTATGCTCTCTTACATCTTCTAAGAGAAAATATCCTTCAAACCCACTTTGATATAGGAATCACTGGCTGAATTGCCTGAATATAGAAATATCTGATAATTCCCGAATTAATACTCAAACATATTTATGACTACTATATAACAGAATATACACCCTTTACGTCAACATGTCAATATATTTTTATGGAAAAGCACAAATTATCTCCCTTTTTCATAAACTATAACTAAATACGCTCAGAGGTGCTTCCCTTGAAATCCTTTCCTTCACCGCTTACCACTGCCGAAGAACAATACTATCTGCAAAAATATACGGAAGGAGATCTAGAAGCAAAGCACATTCTGATTGAGCACAACCTCCGGCTGGTAGCCCATATTGTAAAAAAATACCAGTCCATGGACGAAGACGTGGAAGATCTCCTGTCCATAGGCACCATTGGATTAATCAAATCCGTAGTAACGTTCAATCCCGAAAAATGCGTTCGTCTTGGAACCTACGCCGCCAGATGTATTGAAAACGAAATCCTGATGCATCTCCGCGCAAAAAAGAAAACCTCCCGGGACATTTCTCTCTATGAGCCCATTGGAACCGACCGGGAAGGCAATGAAATTCAGATATTTGATATCATTGAAACCGATATGGATGACGCCCATCAAAAAGTTACTTTAAAAGACGATATTCGGCTTCTGTATTCTAAACTGGAATCCACGCTTTCTCCCAGAGAGCGGGTTGTGTTAAAAATGCGCTATGGTCTGTACAACGAAGAAGAATACACTCAGCGTGAAATCGCAGAGCAACTGGGAATATCCAGATCTTATGTGTCCCGGATTGAAAAGAGTGCAATTGAAAAGCTGCGGCCCTATTTCTAGAGCGTGTCCCCAAAATTCATTCCTACAATCTGCCGCCCCGCTTCACAACCAGATTTTACGCTGAATTTGGCCAATGCAGCCCGCTACACCTCCCAAATCCAGCGTAAAATCTGATGCAAATCGGGACGGCATCTTGCAGAAATCAATTGGGGGCACGCTCTAGGACTGCAGCCTTCCAAACAACCTGATAGGCTTTTCACTTTCTATTCTTCCTTTTTCCGCAGAATATCATAGACATCTGCCTCTCTATCCAGCTCCACAAACAATACTTGCTTTGGATGCGGCGCGCTCTCCATAGCCTTTCCATCCTCATCCGTAATTTCTTTTACCGTTGCGGGAATGTTATTTCCATCCGGTTTCATAATTTCAATCTTTTCTCCCACCGAGAACTTATTCCGCTGTTCAATCCGGCACCTGCCGTCCCTTACTTCCCCGATAATTCCAAGGTAGACATACTCCCGCACATAGGTATTATTGTCATAAATCTGCGTATTCTCATCCGGCTTTCCAAAATAGAACCCTGTCGTAAACTGCCGGTAAGTACAATTACTGATTTGTTCCAGATACCAGGGCATATTCTTCCGGTAGATTTCCGGACTTTCGGCGTAATCATCCAGCGCCTTCCGGTAAGTTCTGGCAACCGTTGCCACATAGAGGGCAGTCTTCATCCTTCCCTCAATCTTTAAGCTGTCAATCCCCGCCTCCACAAGCTCCGGAATGTGCTCAATCATACACAAATCCTTGGAATTAAAAAGAAAGGTTCCCCGCTCATTTTCATAAACCGGCATATATTCTCCCGGCCTTGTCTCCTCCATCACCGCATATTTCCAACGGCAGGGATGGGTACACGCCCCCTGATTGGCGTCTCTTCCCGTAAAATAATTACTCAGAAGACACCTGCCGGAATAGGAAATGCACATCGCCCCATGAATAAAGCTCTCAATCTCCATTTCTTCCGGAATATTCTCCCGGATTTCCCGAATCTCCTCCAGAGAAAGCTCTCTTGCAGAAACCACCCGCTTCGCTCCCTGCTTCCACCAGAATCGGTAGGTACCGTAATTTGTATTATTCGCCTGAGTGCTGATATGCCGCTCAATCTCCGGACAGATCTCCTTCGCCATCTCAAAGATACCCGGGTCCGCAATAATCAACCCATCCGGCGCCATAATTTTAAGCTCCCTCAGATACTCCCTTACCCCCGGCAAATCCCGGTTATGAGCCAGAATATTCACCGTCACATATACCTTCACATTATGTTCATGGGCGAATACAATGCCCTCGCGCATATCCTCCGAAGAAAAATTCTTCGCCTTCGCCCTTAAACCAAAAGCTTCGCCGCCGATGTATACCGCATCGGCTCCAAAAATAACCGCTGTCTTCAAGACCTCCAAACTGCTCGCTGGAATCAAAAGTTCCGGGTGTCTCGCCATAATTTCTCCTTCTCTCCATACGGCCGGGGCTCACCGTTTTACACTCACCGCAACCCCGTCTCCTACAGGCAGAATCGTCGTCTGCAGATCCTCCCGGCGTTTTAACTCGAATAAGTATTCCCGCATCCGGCTGTGTATGGTCCGATTCCTGCGCTCCACCGCAAATCTGGAATTAATTACATCCCCATCCTGAAGCACATTGTCGGAGACCAGAAGCCCGCCGGAACTTAGGAGGCGCATCGTCTCCGGCAGATAATGAATATACTGTCCCTTGGCCGCGTCCATAAATATAAAATCATAGGGTCCCGCAAGACCCTTCATAACCTCCAGCGCATCCCCCTCTATCAGGGTAATGCCTGATTCTTTTCCCGCCCGGGCGAAGTTAGCCCGGGCAATAGGAATCCTCTTTTTATAATTTTCTATGGTAGTTATCCTGCAGCCTTCCGGCGCATATGCTGCCATAATCAGCGCAGAATATCCCACCGCTGTTCCGACTTCCAGTATCCGCGCAGGTTTTGCAAGTGTCAGAAGTACTTTGAGAAGACTTTTAGTCTCTGTGCGGATAATCGGAACAAAAGACTCCAAAGCCTCTTTTTCAATTTCTTCCAGAAGCGGGTCCTCGGGAAGCTCCATAGAATTGATAAATGTAACTGTTCTCTCGTCTACAATCATTACTATACATCCATAATAATCGGAAGAATCATCGGTCTTCTCTTGGTGCGTTTCCAGATAAATTCATTCATCGTATCCCGCACTACCAGCTTGATCTTGCTCCAGTCCGCATTTCTCTGGTGATTCAGGCATCCATATACCGCATCCTCCAACGCATGTCTGGCGTCTTCCATCAGTCCTTCCGATTCTCTTACATACACGAAACCTCTGGATACAATATCCGGTCCCGCAAGAAGCTGGTTTGTTCCCTTCTCAAGCGTCATTACCACAATCAGGATACCGTCTTCCGCCAGATGCTGACGGTCGCGAAGAACAATATTCCCCACGTCGCCCACGCCGAGTCCGTCTACCAAGACTTCGCCGGTATGCACCTTATCCACAACCTTTGCCTCATTGGCATCCATCTCAATTACATCGCCGGACTGAAGCATAAATATCCTGTCCTTGGGAATTCCAAGGCTTTGGGCCAGCGTTGCATTTGCCTTTCTGTGCCGGTATTCTCCATGAATAGGGATTGCATATCTTGGCTTAACCAGTGAATAGATTAACTTCAGCTCTTCCTGGCAGGCATGTCCCGATACATGAGCGTCCTGAAAGATTACGTTAGCGCCCTTCTCCGACAATTCATTAATCACCCTGGATACGGACTTCTCATTGCCCGGAATCGGATTCGAGCTGAAAATCACCGTATCGTTCGGCATAATACTAACCTTCCTGTGAATATCCGCCGCCATTCTGGACAGAGCCGCCATAGATTCTCCCTGACTTCCTGTCGTAATCAGGACCGTCTTCTCCGGAGGATAATTCTTAAGCTGGTCAATCTCCACCAGCGTCTTATCCGGCACATGCAGATATCCGAGTTCCTGCGCCGTAGAGATAATATTCACCATGCTTCGGCCTTCTACAACGACCTTTCTTCCATACTTATACGCCGAATTAATAATCTGCTGAACCCGGTCTACATTCGATGCAAAGGTAGCGATAATAATTCGGGTATTCTTATATTCTGCAAATAAATGGTCAAACGTATATCCAACCGTCCGTTCCGACTGGGTAAACCCCTTCCGCTCTGCATTCGTACTGTCTGAAAGAAGCGCTAACACGCCTTTCTTCCCAATCTCAGCAAACCGCTGCAAATCAATAGCGTCCCCAAACACCGGCGTATAATCCACCTTGAAGTCCCCTGTATGCACCACCACGCCGGCCGGCGAATAAATAGCAAGGGCCGACGCATCCTGAATACTGTGGTTCGTCTTAATAAATTCAATCCTAAACTGCCCCAGCATAATCGACTGTCCATGCCGCACGACCTTTCTTCTTGTGGAGCGAAGAAGATTGTGCTCAGCCAGCTTCTTCTCAATAATTCCCATCGTAAGCTTCGTGCCGTAAACCGGGAGATTCATCTCCTTCAACACATAACACAGCGCTCCGATATGGTCCTCATGCCCGTGGGTAATTACAAACCCTTTCACTTTCTGAATATTATCCTTCAGATAGGTAATATCCGGGATTACTAAATCAATTCCCAGCATATCATCCTCCGGGAATGCCAGACCGCAATCCACAACAACAATACTGTCTTCATATTCGAAGGCAGTAATATTCATTCCAATCTTTTCCAAACCTCCTAATGGAATGATA
>CATJPU010000274.1 GCA_949742505.1 uncultured Lachnospiraceae bacterium
AGCAGGGAAGGCACCGGGACTACGATGTACTTTGTATTAAGAAAATATCAGGAGGTACCGATTCATGAGTAAGATATTGATTGTAGAAGATGAAGTGGCGATTGCAGACCTTGAGAATGACTATTTAGAACTGTCCGGGTTTGATGTGGAAGTGGCTAACGACGGACTGATTGGTCTTCAGAAGGCGCTGGAGGAAGATTATAATCTGGTAATACTGGATTTGATGCTTCCGGGAATCGACGGATTTGAGATATGCCGGAAGATTCGTGACGATAAGAATACGCCGATTATTATGGTATCCGCCAAGAAAGATGATATTGACAAAATCAGAGGTTTGGGTCTGGGCGCCGATGATTATATGACCAAGCCGTTTAGCCCCAGCGAGCTGGTGGCCAGAGTAAAGGCCCATCTTGCAAGATATGAGCGGCTGATAGGCAGCGCAGCGGAAGTGAATAAAGTCGTGGAAATCCGCGGCTTAAAGATAGACACTACGGCGAGACGCGTATGGGTTAACGGAGAAGAGAGAGCGTTTACCACCAAGGAATTTGATTTGTTAACATTCCTTGCAAGTCATCCGAATCATGTGTATACAAAGGATGAATTATTCAGCGAAATCTGGGATATGGAATCCATCGGAGATATAGCGACGGTAACGGTCCATATTAAGAAGATACGTGAAAAGGTTGAGATGGATACTTCCAATCCCCAGTATATCGAGACGATTTGGGGCGTTGGATACCGCTTTAAGATGTAGAAAGAATTGTTACCTGTGCCGCCCAGAGTTGTTTTCGGCTGGCAGCTCTGGACGGCGCAGGTGGAAGAATTATTGGGTTACGGCTTACATATTGCCCGCTGTTTCGCGCATGGACAGTATGTAAGCCGTAATACTATGTCGGGTCTGGGATTTTGCGGGAGGATGTGTTATATTTGATAAAATAAATATTTAAGAAATAATTACTGGTACAGCATTGCGTAATTAACAGTGTGAAGAATAAAAAGGAAATGAAAGTGAGTTTTATATGATTACGAGTACATCGAATGCGAAGGTAAAACGGCTGGTAAACTTAAGGAAAAAGCGTAAGGCAAGAGATGAAGAGAAGGTATTTTTGACAGAGGGGCTGAGAATGCTTCAGGAGGCGCCGAAAAAAGAGCTTCTGGAATTGTATGTAACAGAAAGGTTTTATAAAAAAGAGAAGAAGTTTGTGGATGAAAAATGCAGAAAGAGCGGGCGCCGGTTTGAGATGCTTTCGGATTCTGTGATGGAATATGTTTCTGATACACAGCACCCGCAGGGGGCGCTGTGCGTGGTGCGTCAGAGAAATACAGACGGTCCGGAAGTGATTTTGGCAAAGCAGGAAGCCGGAACAGAGGAAAGAAATCCTCTGATTCTTGTGCTGGATAACCTG
The DNA here is from genome assembly GCA_949742505.1 of uncultured Lachnospiraceae bacterium. Taxonomy (GTDB): domain Bacteria; phylum Bacillota; class Clostridia; order Lachnospirales; family Lachnospiraceae; genus Claveliimonas. The sequence continues at coordinate 1,407 of CATJPU010000274.1, forward strand.
CAGGACCCAGGGAATCTCGGAACGATATTCCGGATGGGAGAGGCGGCGGGGGTGACAGGAATTGTGATGAGCAGAGACTGCGTGGATGTATATAATCCTAAGGTAATACGTTCTACAATGGGCTCCGTATTCCGCGTGCCGTTTTTGTATACGGAGAATTTATCAGGGATGATTCAGGAAATGAAGGCCCGGGGAATCTGTACGTATGCGGCCCATTTAGAGGGAAGCCGCATTTATGATGAACCGGATTACAGGAAACCGTCGGCCTTTTTTATAGGAAATGAAGGAAATGGACTGAGCGATGAAGTGGCCGGGCTTGCAGACTGTTATCTTAAAATACCGATGGAGGGACAGGTAGAGTCGCTGAATGCGGCTATTGCGGCTGCAGTGCTGGCATTTGAGGCAGGCAGACAGCGTAGGCATTGACAATTGTGTATGGAAAAACTATAATGAAAAGAAACCGAATGGGGGAAGCTGTATGTATACAATGGGATGGTTAATACTATTTATCATACTGCTCGTGATTGAGATTTTCACGATGGGACTTACGACGATCTGGTTTGCCGGGGGAGCGCTGCTTGCACTGCTCATGGCGTTTATTGGATTTGGTTTGCCGGTGCAGATTATTGTATTTGTTCTGGCGTCCGGAATTTTACTTGTTATGACAAGACCGGTTGCAGTGAAGTATTTTAATATGGAACGGCAGAAGACCAATGCCGAGAGTCTGATTGGCCGGCAGGCGGTGGTGCTTGAAGATGTAGATACGCTTCGTGCGGCGGGACTTGTGGAGGTTAACGGGCAGGAGTGGTCTGCAAAGACTGATGAACCGAAGGGATTCATTCCGAAGGACAGTGTTGTGTCGATTGAGGGGATTCAGGGTGTGAAGCTGATTGTTAAGGCAAAGGAGGTATAAGAAAGGTATGTTAAGAGTGACATTTAGTATTCTGGGAATTATTGTATTATTGATTCTTATTGGGATGGTGGTATCCTGTATCAGGATTGTAAGACAGGCGCAGGCGCTGGTTATTGAGCGTTTGGGAGCATATCAGGCGACTTGGGGAACCGGTCTGCATGTCAAGCTGCCGATTGTGGACAGAGTTGCGAGAAGAGTGGACTTGAAGGAACAGGTGGTAGACTTTGCGCCCCAGCCGGTGATTACGAAGGATAATGTAACCATGCGGATTGATACGGTTGTATTTTACCAGATTACAGACCCGAAGATGTTCTGCTATGGCGTTGCCAATCCGATTATGGCAATTGAGAACCTGACGGCAACTACGCTTCGTAATATCATAGGTGATTTGGAGTTAGATCAGACACTGACTTCCAGAGAGACGATTAATACCAAGATGCGGGCTTCTCTGGATGTGGCTACCGACCCATGGGGAATTAAGGTGAATCGTGTTGAACTTAAGAACATCATTCCGCCTGCAGCAATTCAGGACGCGATGGAGAAGCAGATGAAGGCTGAGCGTGAGAGACGTGAGGCGATTCTCCGCGCGGAAGGTGAGAAGAAGTCTACGATTCTTGTGGCGGAAGGTAAGAAGGAGTCTGCGATTCTGGACGCTGAAGCTGAGAAGCAGGCGGCTATTCTGCGGGCGGAGGCCGAGAGAGAGAAGATGATTAAGGAGGCGGAAGGTCAGGCAGAGGCTATTCTGAAGGTGCAGCAGGCGAATGCAGACGGTATCCGCTTCTTAAAGGAAGCCGGCGCGGACGAGGCGGTGCTTACCATGAAGAGTCTGGAGGCATTTGAAAAGGCGGCCGACGGCAAGGCAACGAAGATTATTATTCCGTCTGAGATACAGGGAATTGCGGGACTGACCAGGGCGCTGACAGAGATCGGAGCGAAGGAGGAGAATCTAGCATCTCTGCGCTAACGCTGCGGCAGGCAGTATGCTGGGAAATGAAATACCATAAGAGAGAAGAGGGAACAGACATGGATTTAAAGGGACGCAGCTTTTTAAAGCTGTTGGATTTTACACAGGAAGAGATTTTGTATCTGGTGGATTTGGCGATTGAATTGAAGGAGAAGAGAAAGCAGGGAATCAAAGGCGAGAGTTTAAAGGGTAAGAATATTGCGCTTATTTTTGAGAAGCCGTCTACCAGAACCCGTTGTGCATTCACCATTGGCGCTCAGGATGAAGGCGGAATTGCCACCTATCTGGCAGGAAGCGAGCTTCAGCTTGGCGAGAAGGAGAGTATTGAGGATACCGCGCGGGTGTTGGGACGCATGTTTGACGGAATTGAGTTCCGGGGATTCGATCACGACTTTGTTGAGGCTCTGGCGGAGTACAGCGGCGTACCTGTCTGGAATGGATTAACGGATCAGTGGCATCCGACGCAGCTGCTGGCTACGCTGATGACTATGAAAGAGCATTTCGGATATTTGAAAGGCCTGAAACTGGTCTACCTTGGCGATGGACGGAACAACGTGGCGAACAGCCTTCTGGTGGGATGCGCGAAGGTTGGCGTGGATATTGCGATTGCGGCCCCGAAGAAGCTCTGGCCGGGAAAAGAGCTGACGGAGACTTGTGAAGGGATTGCAAAGGAAGCTGGTTCTACAGTTACAGTTTCCGATTCCCTGGATGTGGTAGAGGGCGCGGATATTCTGTATACGGACGTATGGTATTCCATGGGAGAGGAAAAGAAGGAGCAGGAGCGTATCCGGCTTGCGGTTCCTTATCAGGTAAATGCAGATTTGATGAAACGTACCGGTAAATCCACAACTATTTTCTCGCACTGTCTGCCTGCCAATAAGGGCAAGGAAGTAACGGAAGAAGTGTTTGAGAGCGAGGCTTCCAAGGTATTTGATGAGGCGGAGAACCGTCTGCACACCATTAAGGCTATTATGGTTGCAACATTAGGGGACAGATAGTGCATTGTGTTTAGAAAGCGTCGGGGATGACGGGGCAGAATCAGGCTGAGAACCGGAGGATGTGACAATGAAAACAGAGATATTATCCATACTTCGGGAGGCGAATGGATATATTTCCGGGCAGCAGCTCTGTAAACAGTTTCAGGTTTCGAGAACTGCTGTCTGGAAGGTGATAGAACAATTAAAAGAAGAGGGATATCAGATAGAGGCGGTGCGCAACAGGGGATATCGTCTGGAGAGCGCTCCAGACGTTATGTGGAGGGCAGAGGTTGAAAGTCTGCTAACCACAAAGTGGGCTGGGTGCGGCGTCCTTTATTTTCCAGAGACTGATTCTACCAATACCCGGGCGAAGCGTCTGGGAGACGAGGGAGCTTCCCATGGAACACTGGTTGTTGCGGAACAGCAAACCGGCGGGAAGGGGCGGAGAGGCCGCAGGTGGGAATCGCCGGCTGGCAGCAGCATTTATATGAGCATTTTGCTGCGACCAGAGATTCAGCCGAATCAGGCTCCTATGCTGACGCTTGTGATGGCTCAGAGTGTAGCGGATGCCATCCGCAGAGTGACGGGTCAGGAAGCATTGATTAAGTGGCCCAACGATATTGTGGTAAACGGGAAGAAAGTATGCGGGATTCTGACTGAAATGAGTACAGAGATTCAGTGGATTAACCATGTAGTGATTGGAGTCGGAATTAATGTAAATACAGAGAGCTTTCCGGAAGAGCTTGAGGAGACGGCGACGTCTCTTTATCTGGAAAGTGGAAAGCGGCAGAGAAGGGCGCCTCTGATTGCAGAGGTTATGAAGCAGTTTGAGCGGTACTATAATCGGTTTATACAGACAGGGGATTTATCCGGGATGCAGGAAGAATATAATTGTTTGCTGGTGAACCGGGACAGGGAAGTCAGGGTCTTAGAACCTGGACATGAATATAACGGACATGCGGTTGGTATTAATGAGACCGGAGAATTGCTGATTCGTACCGGGGATGGACAAATCAGGAAAGTTTATGCAGGGGAAGTATCGGTAAGAGGGATATATGGCTATGTATGAGGGCAGAATTGTACTTTGCGCGGCAAATTCTTATGAAGAGAAATATTATCTGAATCCGGATTTCGGAGAACTGCCGGAAGATGTGAAAGATGAATTGAAGATTATGTGCGTACTGTATGTGCACGATGTGGGCGGGATTCTTACGCTGGTGTTTGACGAGGAAGGACAGCTTCAATTTGAAGTGACGGCGGAGGAATGTGATCCGATGTTTGACGATATTGGAAGCAGACTTCTGATTAAGAAACTGCAGACAGAAAAGGCAGGACTACTGGAGGCGCTGCAGATGTATTTTCAGGTATTCTTTCTGGATGGAGCACTAGGACGGGGTGGCAGTAAGTGAGAGGAATATTGTTATGTTGCTTGCAATTGATATAGGAAATACAAATATTACGCTGGGGGTGTTTCGGGATAAGGAACTTCTGGGAAAATTCCGTATGACGACGAAGCAGCCTAGGACTTCGGATGAATACGGGATTTCGTTGCGTGAGCTTTTGCGGAATCAGGATATGGAGCCAGATGAGGTGGATGCAGTAATTATCGCTTCAGTGGTGTCAGATATTATGCATTCTTTTGGCAGCGCCATTATCAAATATTTTGGATGTAAGCCTATTGTGGTTTCAGCAGGGATTAAGACAGGGATTCGTGTAACGACCGAGAATCCACGCCTGACCGGACCGGATAGAATTGTGGATGCAGTAGCAGCCTATAAGCTGTATGGCGGACCGGTGATTGTAGTGGATTTTGGAACGGCTACAACTTACGATTTGGTCGAGCCGGACGGAACCTTTGGCGTGGGTGTCATTGCGCCGGGAATCCGCACGACGGCCCGGGCGTTATGGGGAGGGGCCGCCATGCTTCCGGAAATTGAGATTAAAAAGCCGGAGTCTGTACTGGCGAAGGAAACTATTTCCAGTATGCAGGCGGGTCTGGTATACGGCCATATCGGACAGACGGAGTATATTATCAGGAAGCTAAAAGAAGAGTCGGGATACAGGGAAGCAAAGGTGGTGGCAACCGGAGGACTCGGTACAATTATTGTAGATGAGACGGATGCGATTGATTTCTATGATCCGAATCTGACGTTAAAAGGATTGCAGCTTATCTATGAGAAGAATAAGAAACTGCACTAGAGCGCGTTTGAAAATTTTGCCACCTGTGCTGCCCAGAGCTGCCTGCCGGAAACAGGACGCTTTGTCAGGCAACGCCGGGCGATTCAGGTGGAAATTTTGCGCGGAAATAAAGAGGAAGAGGATGCAGATAGGAAATGTATTGATAGAAGTTCCATATATTCTCGCACCAATGGCAGGAGTTACAGACCTGCCTTTTCGTCTGTTATGTAAGGAGCAGGGGGCGGGACTTTTGTGTATGGAAATGATTAGCGCAAAAGCGCTACAGTATAATAATAGAAATACAAGAGCCCTGCTGACTATTCACCCGGAAGAATATCCGGTGTCTCTGCAGCTATTTGGCTCTGACCCGAAAATCATTGCGCAGCAAGCCAAGAGAATTGAGGAGCTGCCATTTCAGATATTGGATATTAACATGGGATGTCCGGTTCCCAAAGTGGTAAAAAATGGGGAAGGCTCTGCACTCATGAAAACCCCCAAGCTTGTATATAATATTGTAGCTGAGACGGTAAAGGCAATTCGCAAACCGGTAACAGTCAAGATACGCAAAGGATTTGATGAAGCCAGCGTCAATGCGGTGGAAATTGCAAAGGTTATTGAGGAAGCCGGAGGAGCGGCGGTAGCTGTACATGGCCGTACCAGAGAGCAGTATTACTCCGGCAGAGCGGACTGGGATATTATCCGCAGAGTAAAGGAAGCGGTTCGGATTCCGGTTATCGGCAATGGAGATGTGGTTTCTGCAGAGCTGGCGGCGAAGATGCAGAAGGAAACCGGGTGCGACGGAGTGATGATTGGCCGGGGCGCTCAGGGGAATCCATGGATATTCCGGGAACTGAAAGAGTATCAGATAAGGGGATGTATACCAGAACGGCCGGATATGGCAACTGTCAGGGAGACTATTCTGCGTCATGCCAGACTTCAGCTTGAATTTAAAGGGGAGTATCAGGGAATCCGGGAGATGCGAAAGCATGCGGCCTGGTATACCAGAGGAATGAAGGGGTCGGCAAGATTAAGGGATAAGGTCAATCAGGTGGAATCTTATGAGGAATTGCAGGAATTGCTGAATTGCCTGCCAGAATAGGTTACTGTTCAGAGGTTATTCGGCCTGCCCGGAAAGCTTAGGAATAGGAAACAGGGCGAGACAACATTCCAGTGAACTATAGCGATGTCCGCGAAATCTTTGAGTCAAAACATTGACAGGAATGAGCTGGTTAGGTATAATAATGGAATTGTGAAAGTATACCCAAGGGGCACACCGTAATACACGCCCTTCGGGCAGGCGGACTTCGTCCGACAAGGTATACCCAGAGGGCACACCGTAATGCATGCCCTTCGGGCAGGCGGACTTTGTCCGACAAGGTATACCCAGAGGGCACACCGTAATGCATGCCCTTCGGGCAGGCGGACTTTGTCCGACAAGGTATAAGTAAGGAGCGGTAGAAAGACATGGAAGAAAAGAAAAGAATTCTTACGTATGCAGGTTTGAAAGCGCTGGAGGATGAACTGGAGAATCTGAAAGTGGTAAGACGTAAGGAAGTGGCCGGCAAGATTAAAGAAGCGAGAGAGCAGGGGGACTTGTCGGAGAATGCAGAGTATGATGCAGCGAAAGATGAGCAGCGTGATATTGAGGCTAGAATTGAGGAGCTGGAGAAGATTCTTAAAAATGCCGAGGTTGTTGTAGAGGATGAAGTAGATTCTGATAAGATTAACATTGGTTGTACAATAACAGTGTATGATGAGGAGTTTGAAGAGGAGATGGAGTTTAAGATTGTAGGCTCCACAGAGGCCAATAGTCTGCAGGGAAAGATTTCCAATGAGTCTCCGGTAGGAAAAGCCCTGATTGGACGTGAAGTTGGAGACGAGGTTGCAGTTGAGACACAGGCGGGAGAGATCACATACAAAGTATTGAAGATCGAACGCTCTATTTAAGAATATAGTAAGGAGTGTAAAAAGTGGCGCAGCAGAAACAAGGACAGGAACCGGATATTAATCAGTTAAGAAAGGTTCGTCGGGAGAAACTGGCAGACCTTCAGGCAAATGGAAAAGACCCCTTCCAGGTGATGAGCTATGATGTAAGCTGTCATGCGGCGGACATTAAGGAGCATTTTGACGAGATGGAAGGGAAGCAGGTGTCTATTGCAGGCCGTATTATGCAGAAGCGGGTCATGGGCAAGGCATCTTTCTGTAATGTGCTGGACCAGTCCGGCAACATTCAGTCTTATGTGGCAAGAGACAGTATCGGAGAGGAATCCTACAAAGACTTTAAGAAACTGGATATTGGAGATATTGTGGGAATCGAAGGCGAAGTATTTAAGACAAAGACCGGGGAAATATCTGTCCATGCAACGGCTGTGACGCTTTTATCTAAGAGTTTGCAAATCCTGCCGGAGAAGTTTCATGGACTGACTAATACGGATATTCGTTATCGTCAGAGATATGTGGATTTGATTATGAATCCGGAGGTGAGAGAGACCTTTATC
>CATJPU010000275.1 GCA_949742505.1 uncultured Lachnospiraceae bacterium
GCAAGGAAATTCGTCACTTTTCTCTTTGTTCCGCCAATTGTCGTCTGCTTCATTATGCTTCCACCTCCTGTTTTTTCGTAAAGTACACCTGAAGTCCGCTGATACACGCAACAATGATGAACAGAATCAGCGCCTCAGACTGGCCAATACCAAACTGTCTGGATGTAAATGCCTTCTCATACACATGCATTGCCGCCATTTCTGTCGTTCCATAAGGAGCGCCCGCGGTCAGCGACAGGTTCACATCATATACCATAAACGCTCTGGAAAGCGTCAGGAACAGACAAATAGTCACCGACGACATCATCAACGGCATAATGATACTCTTTAATTTCACAAATCCGGAAGCGCCGTCGATGCTTGCCGCCTCCAGCACATCCTCGCTAAGTCCCATAAATCCCGCTACATAAATCAATATCATATAGCCGGACAGCTGCCATACAGACACTACCACCAGCGCGATAAAAGCATTCGTAGGATCAGACAGCCAGGACACTTCAAATAATTTCCATCCGGTGCTCTCCCCGATACTTACAAAGACTCTGGAGAATACAAACTGCCAGATATATCCCAGTACGATACCTCCAATCAGATTCGGCGTAAAGAATCCTGCCCGGAAGAAATTCTGTCCCTTAATCCCTCTTGTCAACAGATACGCAATGGCAAACGCAAATACATTTACCAGAATTACCACCACAATTACATACTTGAATGTCAGAAGAAGGGATGTCCAGAACTGACCGTCTCTTGCGACTCCTGCAAAATTCTTAAATCCGATAAAATTCTTCACCTTCGATACGCCGTTCCAGTCTGTCAGCGTCAGATACACACCATAGATAAAAGGTATGATAACAACCGCAAAAAAGCAGAACATTCCCGGCAGTGCAAACATCCCAAAATCCTTCGCGTTATTCTTCGATTTCATCATCCGCCCTCCTATTCCTGTTCATCCCAGTATTCCTGAATCGACTGGGTAAGCTCTTCTCTGTCGCTTCTGCCTGCCAGATATTTCTGCATAGCAGCTCCCAGAACCGACCAGTGGTCATTCGGAACAATCGCAGATGCGTTGAATGCCTTTCCTTCCTGAACCTTCTCATAAATATCCCGGCTTAATGGGTCTGCAGGTTCATATGGATTGTTGGTAAACGGCGGAATGACATTGCAGGTCTTCACCAGCATCTGCTGACCAATTTCACTATATACAATCCAGTTCAGAAATTCCTTCGCTGCAGCCTGCTCCTTCTCAGTAGCCATCTGACCGTCTAACATCACCTGCTTGGACGGAGAACCCTGAATCTGCTGATTCGCAAAATCATCTCCATCGTTATTCAGGAAATACGGCAGAAATCCATATTCATCTTCATTCTCAGCGCCTGCTTCCGCAAGATTCGGCCATGCCCAGTTACCGTTAAACCAAAAAGCCGTCTTCCCATCAGCCAAATCAATCGCCATCTCATCATAATCCGCTCCAAGCGGGTCGCCCTTCGCCACATTGTATTTCTTCAGCACATCAAACATATCCAGAAACTCCGACAGACGGTTATAGGACTCCAGCTCTAACTGACCCTTTTTAATCTTGTCAATTACTTTCTGGGCGCCTTCCGACGTTCCGTCATAAGTCTCGTAAATATACTGCAGATGATGGGCTCCCAGCGACCAGTCTTCCTTGGCAACCGAAACAGGTTTCTCAATTCCCGCATCTGCCAGAGTATCCAATAGCGCTATAAACTCATCCAGCGTGGTAACTGATTCCGGATTAAATTCAGCCCCTAAAGCCTCTTCAATAACCGCTTTGTTATAAATAATCCCCCGCCCTTCGATACATAGCGGAAAACTGTAAACTTTTCCATTTACCTCCGTCAAATACTCTTCAGCCTCGTTCGTCCATTCCTCTTGTGTCAAATCTGCGGCTTTCTCTTCAGCCAGCGCGATGACGTCCGTCGTATCCAGAATCGACATCGTAGGCGGATTCCCTGAATTATAGAGACTGACCACCTTGGTATAAGGAGAATCCCCGTCTGTTACCGGCATCACC
>CATJPU010000276.1 GCA_949742505.1 uncultured Lachnospiraceae bacterium
CAATCCCAATGATGTACGAAAAGTGGAATAACCGTTCTCCAAAGCCCTCGGCGTTTGAGAGCGAAATACACCCCTCGCACAAATCTGCGATTTGTACTCTGGGTATTTCGCCCCTGCGGGGAGCCTGTATCACAACTTCGGACACTACCACCTCAGTTATGATACAGAGGAAATTGCGGTGCAATTTCCGTTGCTGCCCCACCAATCACCGATAGCTGTGACAGCCGCACCCGACAAGTCGGTTGCGTAATGAGTACGGTATTCTCAGCGAAGAAAGGAGCAAAAGGTTGGCAAGACATTCTTTTATCCGAATGTCGAAACTGCCCAATGTCAAGGGAAGAATCTCATATATCACGAGCCACGCCAAACAGGAATACCTTTACGCCACCTATCGCACCGCCGACAATACCTTTTGGAAAAATCTCGCCAGGGAAAGTCAGCAGGAGTTCCAGCGAAGCGGAACAACAGGAAAGTGTATCGAAGCAAGGGAGTTAATCATTGCCCTGCCGGAGATTTACACCACCTTTGACCCACAGCAGGTGCTTGAAGAATTTTCGAACAAATTCCGACAGCAGTACGGAGTGGAATGTGTATCGGCTCTGCACCACAACAAACGCAAGACCAACTACCACATCCACCTCATATTCAGCGAAAGGAAACTGCTTCCCGAACCTGACATCAAGATTGCCACCAGAAGCGTATTTTACGACGAAACAGGAAAAAGGGTACGAACCAAGAAAGAAATCACAGACGAAAACGGGCAAGTCCGAAAAGGCTGTACCGTTATCAAAAAGGGGGAAGTTTACGAAAGCCACTTATTCACAACCAAAGACGAGCGTTATAAAAGTGAAGCGTTCATAGCAGAAGCAAAAGAAGTTTACACGGAACTTATCAATTCCCACATTTCAGATCCCGAACAGCGACTGAAAGTGTTTGATAAGAACAGCGTGTATCTCCCAACAAAAAAGATAGGCAAGAATAACCCCCAAGCTGCCGAAATCGAAGCGGACAATACCGCAAGGCAGGAATGGAACAGGACGGCGGATTTGGCTCTTGTATCGGGCATTGAAGAAGCAAAGATAATGGAAATCAAGCAGACCATCCACGACAAAGCCGGTCAGTCCATCCGTGAAAATGGTTGGCTTCCAAACCTGTTCCGAGGTATCGTAGGCAAGGCAAAGGAATTTCTGCAAGCCATCATCCGTGAAAAGGATATGCCGCCCAAACCAGTCCTCAATATGGATATGGACGAGTTCTGCACAATGCAGAATCTTATGCTAAAGGTGCAGAAACAGGCGAAAGCAATCAAGAAGATACAGGAGGTCACACTCCCGAATCTGCGAAAACAGCTTGCAGAAACAACGGGTATCTTCAAAGGCAAGGAGCGTAAGGCTCTGGAAAAACAGATACAGCAGACCGAAGCCGAACTTGCTGAAAAGCTGGATAAACTCCCTGATATTCTGACAGATGACGGTTATCCTGATGTACAGGCGTTTATGAAAACTTACCGCAAAGCAGAGGCTATTGTGACACAGTATAACCAAGACCTTGCAGAATGGGAACAGACAGTCAAGATCGGACAGAAACCTGCTGAAAAGCAGACCAGACCGCCCGAAAGACAAAGTGTGCGTAACAGGCTCAGACAGCTTCAGGAAGAGAGCAAGCAGAACTCTCAGCCAAAGCAGAGAAAAAAATCCCAAGACAGGGACAGATAATCACGACATAGGAAATCACTACCGCAGGGCAACCTGCCTTGCGGTCTTACATATATCAGAGCATAAGAAAACACCCTGCAAGATTTTTGCGTCTTGCAGGGCATAAATTTATAACTGCACAAAACTGAAATTTGTCAGATTATTTGATTCCATCTCTCAACAATAATATTGCTATTGCTTTCAAGATCGACTTTACCGTCCAATTCAATTTTCATACAAGACATATTGTTCAACCATTCTCTCTGCTCGTTAAGATTCGGAGAACCATTTTTTTCGTACCGTCGATTGTCATCTAAAAAACGCAAATGACTCTCATACAAGTCTCCACCCTCAAGGACTCTTTCACCAAAGCGTTCAACTGCACGTTCATGCACTCTCTGTATACGCACAGCAGGCTCCGCATAGAGAAAAACCATCATATCGAACTTGTCATCAAATGCATAATGGAAAGAACTCATTGAACCTGCCATTACAAAGTGTTCATAAGGGAAAATATCTTTGCTTAATCTATTTATCTTCTCTTCACGACTGTACATTACAGTGTACGGCTCTTCGGTATCTCTTCTCCAAATGTAATCATCTACATCAAAATAAGGATATCCCAATTTATCAGCCACCATTTTTCCTAATGATGTTTTTCCGCTTCCAGATGGACCAATAATCATGATTCCCTTTGACATATAATATTCTCCTCCTAACGACAAATTCAAAGTTTCCGCAGATATTATATCACTAAGATGTGAAAAAATAAAGATAGCAATAGCAAAATACGGCAATAGCGTCAATGGTCTCGATGAACAGTGCAAGCACTGCCATTGACGCTATTTCTTTATTTTGCTCACAAGCAGACAAGAGCGATAAGCCAAGAACTGGCTTACCGCCCCAATCCTCACTTATTATGCGAAGATAATCTCGCTGTAAATGATTTCCCTAACTCTGGACTGAATTTCATTCATTTTCTGCATCCACAACATAGCATTATCGGCTTTCAGTTGCTCGGTCACGTTTTCCTGCTCTGCAATCTGCTTTGTCGGCAGGAGCAAACGCTCCTGTGCCTGCCTGTCAATATCGGCAAGGTAAGAGTTCAGCGTACCCTCAATCAGCATTGTAGTGTAAATGAAGTGCTTATGCTCCTTTAGGTACTGCTTGTGGCGTTGTCCCCATAAGCCGATAGACTGTGTTTCTTCTTCGGGAAGTATCAGACAAGGGATATAATAATCACCTTGCAACTCATACCACAAACCGTTGCTTTCATCAAAAATGTACTTGTCCATATAATAAATCCTCCAGTATAATATATTCGCACATACGTCACAGTTCTCCGATTGCCACATTCTGTTATATCTTGTTATCAGATTTTCTTGCCCTTGTGTTTGCCCTTATCAGCTTCCAAGGGAAGAATAAAACAGTGTGAAATTGTATAATAAGTTAAGGTGAGCATTTTGCGATAAATCCTTTGTTTTCAAGGCATTTGGAGGATTTTATTAAAACCCTGTGAGGGTTAATAATCACATACAAAATTATGAATTGCTAATATATAATAAACATTCTTTGATTCTCAACTACTCTGTTGAGATAATGATTTCAATAATTATAATCTATCCTCCGCTTATCTTCAATTAATTAATATAAAAAAGACATCCACCGGATGCCTTTTTATTCAAAACTCCCCGAGTTGGGCTCGAACCAACAACCCCACGGTTAACAGCCGTGTGCTCTACCATTGAGCTATCGAGGAATAGGTGTTCTTCACACCACTTACTCAGTATAAACCCTTGCAAATAATTATGCAAGTACTTTTTCTCAATAAATAAAAATAATACAAAAAACTATCGCATATTTCGTCATGTTTCACCTTTTCACTTACACCCGAAATGATGTAGCAAGCTTCATAACCGGATTATAGTCATAAATAATTGATAATATACGATTCGTCTGAATCATCTCAAACATCTCTTTCCCAATGTCGGTTGTATACAGCAATGAGATTATTACAAACGCAACCCACACAATAATCAGAACCCCGATTACCCCCAATGCGCCTCCGGCAAGACGGTTCATAAATCCAAATACCGGAAGGTCTGCAATAATATTCAGCGAGAATATAATTGCGCGAAGAATAATTGTCACCACAATAAGCGTCAAAATAAAAGCAACGATATTTACAACAATCTTCGCCATATATGTTGCAATATAGGATGCAAAACTGGTAACTCCTAATTTCTCATATATTTCGCTATTATTGTTAATAAGAAGAAGATTTCTAAATACCTGCGGGAGATCCGCTCCTTCGATTGCTGCAATCTGCATATCTCTGGGAATCTCTACATGCTCCAGCGCCTCCGCCGCTTTCTCTTCCATTCCCATATTTTTAATGCCGTCCAGAATATTTCTGGAAATTCCCAAATCCGCAAGGTCACTGCTGCCTATTCTGCCCTCCGCAATATCCTCCACAGTAATTCCTAATACTCCAAGCTCTTCTTCACTAATCCCTGCCGCGCTCAGAACTCTGCGCACAGCTTCCGCATCGCCGGAGCCGACGCCTGTCTTTTCTACAGCTGCATTTGCCACCATTCCCGTAATCATGGATTCAATCTTCGTCTCTACAACCTCCTGAATAGGCGTTACCGCTGTAATTCCTCTGCTCACATAAGGCGTTGCAAAAAATACCAGCAAAAAAGTAACCAGCGTTGCAAGAAGCGACACTGCTATCTTCACGCCTCCCCTGATAATCCCGATAATTAGCCCAATCAAAAAACTGATTCCGATAATACAAAATAGCCAGTTCATATCTTTCTCCTTATTTTACAAATCGGATCACTTCCATCCCATTTGCATTCATCACTATGTATTTATTCACTCCCAGCACCGGGAAAATCTCCAGGATATTGCTATCCAATTCCCCGTCATATTTGTGGATTCCCGTCCGGGTAAACACGCTGCATTTTTTCCCGTCATACATCAACACCTGACCCCCGCTTAATTTTACACCCGAAAAGTCGCCTGTAAAATCCTCCGACAGAACCTTCTTGCCCGATGTATTGAACAGACACAGTTCATACCCTTCTTTCCTTTCATTTTTCAAAATAAGCCCAACATACCGGTTACTATGAAATACACTCTTAATCCTCTTATCCAGAATAACTGTTTCTTCAAGTTCAGGCCGTCCCTCGCCATGATAGAAAAGTATCCGGTCGTCTCCCACTACCACTGAAACTTTTGGATTCATAAAAAATGCAGACGCAGCCGTCATATTTTCATAATCATCCGCTGTCACTTCGTAATCCTGAATACTGTCCTTCTCTCCATCAAAATTATAATATCGAATCTTCGTTATAAGTTTGTCTCCCTGTATACACAGATAAGAAACCAGCAGGAGCTTGCCGTCTTCCGAAATTCCTACATCCAGCGGATATCCCGTTCCGGTAAGAGAGGCCGTCATCTCTATCAGCAGATTACCCGCCGCGTCATAACACACAATCTTTGGAGAGGTTCCGTTTTTTAAAACGGTACAGACAATTCCCTGTGCGGAAACTACCGCCTTCTCCACCGGAAGCATCGTCTGTATCTCTCCCTTTAAACCTTCCCGGTCTAATACAAGTATAGTATTACCGCCTTTATCCGCTACTACCGCCGCATCGTTATTATAAGTGTCAATAACCGGGTTCTTAATCTGATAGGGCTGATTCCAGTTCTCCCTGCCTCTGCGATTGAGCAGAGCGATTCCATCCTTACTGTATTTTAATACGCCGTCTGCAAACTGTCTATAATTAACATTCCCATCGCTGTTATTTTCATACGTAGTAATTGTTCTGGAAGACATATACGTCTGCAAATGGATAACAAGAAAGGACGTCACCGCAATCATAATCACAAGAGTACTGATAACGGTAACACGAATCCTGCGGCTCCTTTTATGCTGCCGCACCTGTTCTTCTATATTCTCCTGAATGCCGTCTTCCTCCCTGAGTTCTGCCAATACTCTGTCTATTACCGCATCTGTAACATCTTTCGTATCCTGCACAGCATATAAGTCTGTATTTTTCTTACGCCTCATATCTTAACCTCAATTAAGTTTGTTTTCGTACTGCATTTCAAGCACTCTGTCTCTTAGTATAGCATACTTTTACGGCAATAACAATTTTTGTCCGATGAATATAAGATTTCCATCCTCTAATCCATTCTTCTGGCGAATTGCGTCTGTCTTTGAAATTGTCCCATAGATTTTTTCACTGATGATATCCAGCGTATCTCCCTTCTCCACCACATAATAATCTTCATCCCCTAAATCCTCCTGTACAGTAGATACCGCGGGCTCCATCTGCTGTCCTGTATCTTCAGTCTGCGCTGTCTGAAGATTTTCCTGTTCTTCCAACTCTCTGCCTGTCTCTTCTTCATCCTCAGTATTTTCCACTGCCTGTCCTTCTTCCTTCACCGACGACTGCTTCATGGCAGAAGATAAAGTCTCGATGGATGTCTGTACGGAATTCATTTTATCATAATTATTCATGGTTGAGATACCGATTGCCAGAACTACAATCACAAGCAATACGCTGGTCAGATACACATATCTGGACTCTCTGCGCTGTTCTCTGGCTTCTATCTGTCCCCTTACGGTACTGCGAAAATCCTTTGCAGCTCGATCCTCAACCACTTCACTGGGTGTAACGCCGATCTGTTTGCGCTCACTAATCATATAACTCTGCATATCCGGATTCTTCTCATAGAAGATGTAATGCCCTCCCATCTGCATGAGTTCATGGAATTTATACGTATAAATCTGTTCTTCATCCTCGGCGTCTATCAGAATAAAGAGACTGTTCTTATCAGGAAATAATTTCTCATGTACACGCGTCATACTGCTGTTTAATCCTACCGGATGCCCCGGCATAATCAAAAGCCAGCCGACAATATCCTGTCCATGAAAGTATTCTTTGCTTTCCGCTTTTGCCATTTCTAAGTGTTCTTTTCCAATATCAAGTTCCTTACTCTCCGGATCCAAATCTTTCATCTGCACCGCGCCGGTTACATAGATGCACTCCTGCTCTTCAATTACCGTATTTTCTCCGATTAGGAAAACACCCACCAGTGATTCTCTCCCCTGTTCCTTCAGCTGGTTAAAATATGTGTCAACGTAATCTTCCACATAGATTTTGGGACTGTCGCTTACATTGCCCACCTGTTTTACATTCTTTGGAAATTGTCCTTGCATTTTTATACTCACCTCACCCAAGATTTTGAATAATCATATCACAGGTAAAATGCGTATTTTATCAATCGGTGGGACTTGTCCGGAGAATGTTTCCCCAATATCTATCCCAATTCGGGGAGAGTCTTTGTCCTGCGGCAATCTTAGCCAGCATTTGCATAGCAAAAGCTGCAGTTCACAGAGTATCCGGGCATACGGAAAACTCTGCAAACTGCAGCAAAAAGGAGCTGTTTCCAGCTCCTTTTCTGTCGTCTGTCTCTATACGAATGCCTTTACCTGCTCATATATGCTGTCTGCATCCAGTCCGTACTTCTTCACCAGCTCTGCTGCCGGTCCTGACTCGCCGAACACATCGTTGATGCCAATCTTAAGCGTCTTTGTCGGCGCCTTCTCTGACAATACGTCGCACACAGCGCTTCCCAGGCCGCCGATTACGGAGTGTTCCTCTACCGTAACTACTTTGCCCGTCTCTTTCGCCGCTGCAACTACCAGTTCTTCATCCAATGGTTTGATTGTGTGGATGTTGATAACCTTAGCGTCAATTCCGTCCGCCGCAAGCTTCTCTGCCGCTTCCAGACAGTTCGCCACCGGAAGTCCTGTTGCGATAATTGTAACGTCTTTTCCTTCTCTTAACACGATACCCTTGCCAAGCTCGAATTTGTAATCCGCATTGTCATTAATAACCGGAACCGCAAGTCTTCCGAATCTCATATATACCGGGCCTTCGTGCTCATAAGCTGCTGCAACCGCCGCCTTAGCTTCCACATCGTCCGCCGGGCTGATGACTGTCATTCCCGGAATCGTTCTCATCAGGGCGATATCTTCATTACACTGATGGGTAGCGCCGTCTTCACCGACAGAGATTCCTGCATGGGTAGCGCCAATCTTCACATTCAGCTTCGGATAACCGATGGAATTACGAACCTGCTCAAATGCGCGTCCGGCCGCAAACATAGCAAACGTACTGGCAAAGGGAACCTTGCCGGTAGCCGCAAGTCCTGCCGCTACGCCCATCATATTGCCCTCCGCAATACCACAGTCAATATGACGCTCCGGAAAAGCCTTCATAAACACGCTTGTCTTGGTAGCTCCTGCAAGATCCGCATCCAGTACCACGATATCCTCGTGCTGTTTTCCTAATTCTGCCAAAGCATTACCATAACTTTCTCTCGTTGCTATCTTCTTTACTTCTGACATAATGCTTCACCTACTTTCTCTAAATCTGCCATTGCTACCGCATACTGCTCGTCATTCGGAGCTGCTCCATGCCAGGACGCCTGATTCTCCATGAAGGAAACGCCTTTTCCCTTTACTGTCTTAGCGATAATAGCTGTAGGCTGGCCCTTGGTCTCTCTCGCTTCCTTAAACGCTGCCGCAAGCTGGTCAAAATCATGACCGTCCACATTGATTACATGAAAGTTAAATGCCTCAAATTTCTTATCAATCGGATATGGAGAATTAACTTTGCTGATATCTCCGTCAATCTGTAAATTGTTGTTATCGACAATTACTACCAGATTATCTAACTTTCTATGAGCGGCAAGCATGGATGCCTCCCATACCTGTCCTTCCTGAATCTCTCCGTCTCCAACCAGCGTATATACCCGGTAATCCTCTCCGGACAGCTTTGCAGAAACAGCCATACCGACTGCCGCTGAGATGCCCTGTCCCAGAGAACCAGAAGACATGTCCACCCCGGGAATATGCTTCTTATCCGGATGTCCCTGTAGGTAAGAACCTGTATGACGGAATGTCTTTAAGTCCTCTATCGGGAAAAATCCTCTCTGTGCCAACACAGAATAATATCCCGGCGAAGTATGTCCCTTCGATAATACGAAGCGATCTCTGTCCGCCTTATCCGGCGCTTTCGGATCTACATTCATCTCTTCAAAATACAGATATGTATAAATATCTGCCGCTGATAATGAACCCCCCGGATGGCCGGACTTCGCGCTGTGCACTGCGTCAATAATGCCTTTGCGAACCTCATTAGCAGTCTTCATCAGTTCTACTTTGTTCATGAAACTTGCCTCCTAATTGTAATATCTTCTTTGTAACCTGATAGTCTGATTATATCGGTAAAAGCACAGAGGGTCAAGAGAGCCCGCCTTATTTATACATATGTTCAGAACATTTTTGATGGTTGTTCACATGCTGCCTGGAGGACGCAGATTCAATCCGCTGTTTTACAGACAGCCTTGTAAACAATTATGCGTTTTACAGCTCTGTACGCCCTTCCAGAGCGCGCAGAAGCGTTACCTCGTCAATATATTCCAAATCGCCGCCTACCGGAACTCCGCTTGCGATTCTGCTTACTTTAATTCCTGTCGGCTTAATCAGCTTGCTGATGTACATCGCGGTTGTCTCGCCTTCCAAACTGGAATTGGTCGCTATGATTACTTCTTCCACATCCCCCTCAAGCCGGCGAATCAGTTCTTTTAGCTTAATATCTCCCGGACCGATTCCCAGCATCGGCGATATGGCTCCATGAAGCACATGATAAACACCCTCATACTTACCAATCTTCTCATAGGCTGCCAAATCCCTTGTAGATTCAACGACCATAATCGTCCTGTGATCCCTGTCGCTGCTACTGCAGATTGGACAAACTTCCTGATCCGTCAACGTATGACAGCACTTACAGTAACGCACTTTCTCTCTGGCCTCCACCATAGAATCCGCCAGTTCTTTCACCTGCTCTTTCGGCATATGAATCAAATGAAAAGCCAGCCTGCCGGCTGACTTTGGCCCGATTCCCGGAAGCCTTGAAAATTCCTCTATTAACTTATTAATCTGGCTGCTATAATAATCCACCCGGCATTCCTCCTGTGAATCTGGACATAGCGCCTGCGGATTCAGCGTCGACCTTATCCAAAGCCTCGTTAACTGCAGCAACCAGCAGGTCCTCTAACATCTCCACATCATCCGGGTCCACAACTTCCTCGTTCAGTTTCACCTTCAGCACCTGCTTTTTCCCGGATACGGTCACTTCTACAGCGCCTCCTCCGGCAGTTGCCGAAAATTCCTTCGTCTCAAGTTCCTTCGCCTGTTCTTCCATCTGACGCTGCATCTTCTGCGCCTGCTTCATAAGATTTGCCATATTCCCCGGCATTCCTCCACCCGGGAATCCTCCACGTTTTGCCATGGGTCTCTCCTCCTTTAATCTTCCACTGTGATATCCATGTTAACCAGCTTCTCTATATCTACAAACTGATCCTCAAATACTCTGCCTTTCTCCACCTGACGGATGTCAATCTCCATCGTCTTGCCCGTTTTCTCTTCAATCAGACGAATAATCTCATCCTTATGCTCCTGCTTCGCCACAAACCCGGCGCTGACCTCATCCGGAAGCACAATCTGCAGCCTGTCATTCTCTCCTGCGCTAAGATGTGCTTTCTTTAGATACTGTCTCAGCATAACAGAAGCCTCTGCTGTTATACTTCGAAAATTCCTCGCCGCCTCCCGAACATCTTCCGACAACGCCTGCGTAAGCCGGGGCTTCTTCCGCATCTTCTCCGGTTCTTCCTCCTGCATATCAGACGCGCCTTCTGCCGGTCCCAGCTTCACACCTCGCTCAACCGCCTCTTCCAAAGCCCGTATTCTGGCCAGCAGCGTATCCTCCTGACCGGATTCCATCTGGGGCCTGCACAGCTTAATGAACGTGATCTCCACAAGCACCCTTTTCTGAGTCGCATATTTTAGCTCCCCCGTAAGCTTAGAAAAGATACGGATATAACGAATCAGCTCTTCCGTCTCTATCATTTCCGCCTCTTCCCTTAGCTGCTGTAAGCTCTCTGCGGATACGTCCAGCACATCTTCCACATCATCGGAACACTGAATCAGCAAAAGATTCCTTAAATACCAGACAAAATCCTCCGAAAACTGAGTTAATTCCCTTCCCTGCATCATCAGCTCATCCAGACTGGCTATAACCTTCTTCACATCCCGCATAACCAATTCCCGGAAAAGCCTGCTAAATACATCCGTATCTACCGCTCCCAATACATCCAGCACATGGTCATAGGTCAGCTCCTGTCCAAGGTAAAATGTCACACACTGCTCTAACAGGCTTAAAGCGTCCCGCATCGCTCCGTCCGCCGCTCTGGCAATATAGCGCACCGCCTTTTCCTCCACCTCGAGCCCTTCCTGCGCAATCAGCTCGTTCAGCCTGCCGCAGATTGTATCAATGGATATTCTCTTAAAATCAAATCTCTGACAGCGGCTTAAAATTGTTACCGGAATCTTGCGGGCCTCCGTAGTCGCCAGAATAAATATCACATACTCCGGCGGCTCTTCTAACGTCTTAAGAAGGGCGTTAAATGCCGAATCAGAAATCATATGCGCTTCGTCAATAATATAAACCTTATACTTTCCCTCCGTCGGACGGTAAGCAACTTCTTCCCGAATCCTCCGGATATTATCCACACCGTTGTTAGAAGCAGCATCCACCTCTATCACATTCATAGATGTGCCTGCCGAAATCGACTGACACATCTCACATACTCCGCAGGGACTGCCATCCGCCGGATGCTCGCAATTAACCGCTTTCGCAAATATCTTCGCTGCAGTCGTCTTACCTGTTCCCCTGGTTCCGCAGAACAGGTAAGCATGGCCTATACGCCCCGTCTTTATCTGATTCCTTAATATTCTGACAATTACATCCTGCCCCTTAACATCCTTAAATTCACTGGGACGAAACTTCCGGTACAATGCCGTATAGCCCATATCCTTCTCTCCCCAAATCCTTACTGTTCACTCCGAGCGCAGCAACATACTAAAATCCATCTGATTCCATTATTTGTCACCGAAGCTGATTCCTACCTGTCTTGCTTCCTGCACAATCCTGGAATGAGGATCTACGTATTTCAGTTTACCAGCAACCTCGCTAAGCGGTACTTTTACCGTTTCCCCATCTCTGATTGCAGCCATATATCCATACTCTCCATTCAATATCATCTGAGCTGCAAATGCTCCAAGACGGGTAGAAAGTACCCTGTCGTAAGGACAAGGCGTACCGCCGCGCTGGGTATGTCCCGGAACTGTAATGCGCACTTCCTGCGACGTCTTCTTCTGAAGTCTAGCCGCCACCTCATACGCAACCGATGGATAAATGTTCCTCTCCTTCTCCAGCTTCTTCTTCATCTCTTTCTTGGATAACTTCGCATCTTTCTTGGAAATTGCTCCCTCTGCCACAGCAATAATCGTGAAGCGCTTGCCCTCTTTTGCACGTTTATTAATCATATCCGTAAGTACGTCTACATCATATGGTATCTCCGGAATCAGAATAATATCCGCCCCTCCTGCAATCCCCGCATGAAGGGTAACCCATCCAACCCGGTGACCCATAATCTCAACAATAAACACCCGGCTGTGGGACGTAGCTGTGGTATGAATCTTGTCAATGGTATCTGTAGCGATATCAACTGCACTCTGGAAACCAAACGTCATATCTGTTCCCCACAGATCATTATCAATCGTCTTTGGAAGCGTGATTACATTCAGACCCTCTTCACTCAGCATATTCGCTGTCTTATGGGTACCGTTGCCTCCCAGCACCACCAGGCAGTCAAGACTCAGCTTATGGTACGTATGCTTCATGGCTTCTACTTTGTCCAGTCCGTTCTCGTCCGGATCCCGCATCTTCTTAAACGGCTGCCTGGAGGTTCCAAGTATCGTCCCTCCCACCGTCAGAATCCCTGAAAAATCTCTGGAGGTCATCATCTTAAAATCAGAATATATAAGCCCTTTATATCCTGCCTGAAATCCATAAATCTCCACATCATTTCTCTCATTAAAGATTCCCTTAACAACGCCCCGCATGGTTGCATTCAATGCCTGACAATCGCCCCCGCTTGTAAGCATTCCAATTCGTAACATACTTTTGCCACTCCTTCCGCATGATTAATTTGAAATCCATTATAGCACAATTGAAAAAAGTATGCTACAATAAACAAGCGAGCAATGACAAATGATTGAGGGTATTTGTCTTCTCTTTCCTCACAATTATTTCAAAAGGAGATGGGTTCATCCATGGACAGACTGGATATTAAGCTTTGGAAGCTCGCCGCGAGGGGGCAGATTGTTCCGAATCGTAGCCTGCTTAAGACACCAGAACAGATAGCAGCCATCAAAAGAAGCGCAGCGCTGAATACGGCGGTTCTCGATCATGTAGCCGCACATATAAAGGCCGGTATGAATACTGCAGAGATTGATACGCTGGTGTACGACTATACGACAAAGCATGGCGGAGTTCCCGCCCCTCTGAATTTTGAAGGATTTCCGAAGAGTGTATGTACTTCTATCAATGATGTTATCTGTCATGGTATTCCTAACGAACATGATGTTCTGAAGGAAGGAGACATCGTTAACGTAGACGTCTCTACCATTTTGGATGGGTATTACTCCGATGCCTCGCGCATGTTTGCAATCGGTAATGTCAGCAGAAGAAGCAGACGGATTATTGACGTCACCGCCGAGTGTGTAGAACTTGGTTTTCGTGCCGCCAGGCCATGGGGTCATCTGGGAGACATCGCCTATGCCATCAATTCCCACGCACAGGCCTGCGGGTATTCTGTTGTGGAAGAAATTGGCGGCCATGGCATCGGCCTTGAATTCCACGAAGAACCTTTTGTCAGTTATGTGACTCCTAAAGGCTCTGAGATGGTCCTTGTTCCCGGCATGATGTTTACCATTGAGCCGATGATTAACGAGGGCAGTCCTGATTTCTTTGTAGATGAGGACAACGGCTGGACTGTTCACACAATAGACGGCGGCTTATCTGCACAGATTGAATACATGGTTCTGATTACAGAGACCGGCGCAGAGGTACTCACGAAATAAGCAAAATTAAGCTGTTTTGAGACAAAAGCACATCCTAACCTTGGATGGAAAAAGCCCTGAAAGCCTGCCACTTTCAGGGCCTTTTTCGTTATTATTTTTGTTGTCACTGTTCACAGTAACATGCAAAGCACTGTGTGAACAGTAATTCTTTATTCTGCCGTATTCCCAAAAATTACCGCCGAATGCGCATCCATCTGAATTGCAATATTCCCCGCTTCAATCATACAGGTCGAAGGTTTTGTTGTGTAGCCTTCGTAATCGCTATATATCAGACGAACCACCGTTCCTTCTGCCGGAAGTTCTGCCAACTGAACCGGTATCTGAACCTGCCTTAGCTCTTCACTGCTGTTAACCGCAATCACAAACTGATTCTGACCGTCAAACCGCCCATAAGCTAACACACATTCCTCCGCTTTGAGGATTTTAATCGAACCGGTCCGAAATACCTGAAACCGCTTATGAATATCTATCATAATCTTGTGAAACCGAATCAGTTCCTGATCTTCCCGCCCCCATGGATAGGTCCTTCGATTATCCGGATCTGTAAATCCACAGAGACCCGCTTCATCTCCATAGTACACCGTAGGTGCTCCTACCCATGTCATCTGCATCATCACAGCCTGACGCATAACGGCAATATTTACATTTCTCTCCGCATCTTCAGCAGTGTAAGCTCCCAGTCTGCCTACCAAATGATTGGTTCTGGTCAGAAAACGGGAGTGATCATGATTCGACAACTCGTTCATCGCTGTCTGAAGAGAAGGCGCCATATAACACGACATACTATGAGAAATCATATTGACAAATGCATATGCATTTCCGCAAAGGTCCCCGCGTTCCTCGTCGCTGTGCTTCTCCATCCCTGTCAGGAACCAGGTAACCGGCTCCATAAAAGCGTCATAATTCATAACCGAATCCCACTCGTCACCTTCCAGCCATTCCCTGGGATCACCGTAATGTTCCGCCAGAATCAAAGCCTCCGGATTCGCCTCTTTCACCACTTTCCGAAACTTCTTCCAAAATGTATGGTTATATTCCTTATCATGTCCCAAATCCGCCGCCACATCCAGCCGCCAGCCGTCTACGTTGTACGGAGGAGATACCCATTTCTTTCCAATCCGCAGTATATATTCTTCCAACTCCTTAGAAGCCTCATAATTCAGCTTAGGCAGCGTGTCATGCCCCCACCAGCCGTCATAATTTCCATTATCCGGCCAGGCGTCGTCTCCCGAATTTCGGAAATCAAAATAAGAGCGATAAGGACTGTCCGCAGAGATATACGCACCCGGTTCAAATCCTTCCCTGCCTTCATAGATACGCTCTCTGTCCATCCATTTATGAAACGAACCACAGTGATTAAACACACCGTCCAAAATTACTTTCATACCTCTTTTATGAATCTCTTCCACCAACTCCGCAAAGAATTTGTTGCTCTCTTCAAGATTCTCCCAATCTGTCACTCTTTTCTGATACCTTGCTGCATGAAAAGCCGGCGGATTATCTCTCCACTCTGACTCCTCAAGGTCATTTACAATCACCCCAAAATGAGGGTCAATATAGTCATAATCCTGATTGTCATACTTGTGATTCGACGGAGATACAAACAGCGGATTGAAATAAATAACCTCTATCCCCAACTCCTGCAAATAATCCAGCTTATCCCTTACCCCCTGCAGATCCCCGCCGTAAAAATTACGCACATCCATAACGGAAGGCGTCTGGTACCAGTCCTTAACAGCCTTCACCGGTTCGTTAATATAGTTGTACTCATTATCTGCCACGTCATTAGACGGATCCCCATTGCAGAAACGATCTGTAAATATCTGATACATCACCGCGCCTTTCGCCCATCCAGGCGTCTCAAATCCGGGGCAGATACGAAACGCATAGTCGTCCACGATCCGGTCAGACACACCATACTGATTATAATAGACGATTTCCTCACCCTGACGAATCCGAAAGCAGTACTGCATCGTCTCTTCGCCAATCTTTCGGTAAATCCGGTAATAGTCAAAACCGCGAAGGGTGACTATTTTCTTCATTCCATAATATTCGCCGCCTGTATACAGCTCCACGCTATCCACATCATCTACTGCCGTCCGAAATAACAGCCGTACCATTTCGGACGGTTTCGGTTCCGACGGCATCACATAATTTCCTGTTCCATCACAAAACAAAGCCTCTTTGTTCA